>JADFKX010000045.1 GCA_022564695.1 Chloroflexota bacterium
CGCCGCCGTCAGAGCCGGTGGCCGGGGACACCATGCCGGAGGCGATCGCCGCCGAGGTGCCGCCGCTGGAGCCGCCGGGCGTGCGCTCCAGGTCCCAGGGGTTGCGCGTGACCCCAAACAGCAGGTTCTTGGTGAACGCCGTGTACCCGAACTCCGGCGAGTTGGTCTTGCCCAGCAGGATGGCGCCCGCCTTCTTCAACCGCTCCACCTGGACGGAGTCCCGGTCAGGCCAGTTGTCCTTGTAGGGCACCGAGGCGTGCGTGGATGGGAATCCCTCGGCGTCCTCCAGCTCCTTCACGCCGAAGGGGAGCCCGGCCAGCGGGCCGACATCCTCCCCGCTGGCGATGCGGTCCGCAGTGGTACGGGCGTCCTCCAGCGCCTCCTCAGGTCGCATGGCGATGAAGGCGTTGAGGGCAGGATTGACCTGCTCGATGCGCTGGAGGGAGGCCTCCATCAGCTCCACGGGCGAGAGCTGGCGCGCGCGAATCGCGGCCGCGAGTTCGTAAGCAGGTTTGAACCAGAGCTCAGACATGGGCATTCCTCTCCGCCATGGGTAAGGGCAGGGACGCGCGTTGGCATGATACACGAAAGACGTCGATAGGTGAATCTAGCCGATGGTGATGTGGACCAGATCTGCTTGTTGAGGTTTGGCCTGATGCCCGGCCTCTCGCCGGTCCCGGGCTTGTGACGCCGCCTTCTTCTGCCGTCGGTAGGCCCGCTGCCGGCAAGCGGCCCCGTGAGCTTTCGCCTGTGGCCTCTTCCCTTCCAAGGGCTTCCCACATCCCACGCAGAGTCGCGTTACGGTTTGTGGCAGTATTGGCGGGGCCGAGGCGGTTTTCTCGCTAGCCGTTATGCTTTCAGCGAGGAGGAGGGCCTCCGCCTGGGATAGCAGCGATGCATTTTTCCTATCTGGCGTTACGGTTTGTGACAGTGACGGGGGCGAGACGGTTTCGTCGCCAGCCGGCATGCTTTCAGCGACAAACTTAGCCTTCGCCTGGGCAAGTGGAGCTACCTTTTCCTGGCCTGGTGTTACGGTTTGGGCGTTATGGTTTGTTTCCCGGTTTTCCTGTGGAGTTACAGGTGTCCAGTGCCTCTCAAGGATGAGCGCGGCGTTGCCGTTGGACAGCGCGGCGCTCCAATAGCCGTGGGGCTCAACTAGCGTCGTATAAGAGGCAGGAGCCCAGTGCCTGCGTAAAGCGGGCGAGCGCGAGCCCGTAGCTGGGACCGGGAACCAGTAATTAGGCGGCGGCACCTCAACCCTCTGCCCTGAGGAAAGCGTAACGCTGCGCCGAGTTTCCGCCCAGGCGCAGCATATGTCAAGACCCTTCCGGCCTCTGGCGATGAATCTCTGACCCAAAGGTAAACAGACAAAATTTCGGCGCCTAGCCGTGAGCAAGCCAACATATTATCTGCGGACGGATTAATAGAGAGAACCGTGTGGTGACGCCTCACGACACCCCTCACCCAATAGCCGGTACGACCGTCAGCTCCGGCGCTTACCGAACCAATAATCGAAGAAGGCGCTCTTACTGCCGCCTCAATTTGGAGACAGGACCTCCATAAACGTATCGCAGTTCACGCTGCTCCCTTGGTTCTCCATATGAAACGCCTCGACCTCCAGCTCAGAACCCTCTGGGATAGAATCAACGTCGCGGATGACAAACGTCACGGCGTCATCCGTCACGGTCACGTCATCCTCAGTGCCGGGAATGACGTTCCCACTGCTATCGGTTTGACCCTGTCTCCGCTCTCCGGCGTGAAATTCGACCAAGTAGTCCCAGCCGAACAGGTATACTAGGATCGCGAAGCTGTAGTAGTCCTCCAAGCTCATCATTGGCGATTGGCCCATGCTCACCTCTACCTCAACCCGTGTGTCCACCTGCCTAACGGAGACGGACTGAATGTCAACTGCCGGATCGTCCACGGTTTCGCCCGTAGCGCAGTCCGTCGCATCATCTTGGGGATCGCTGAATTCGAGTACAGACATGGGGTCTTCGTCAGCGCCGTCTTGGCCTTGGCCATCGGTCCCCTCGAACTCCTCCCCCATCCACAGCTCGTTGAGGAACATAAGAAGGATAGCCCTGTTAAGCTCGCGGTACCCTTCGATCGGCATGAATCTGACCGGCTCTGCGTCAGGGGGCGGCGTTAAGGTCGCCCCTTCGTCCGAGAAGGGGTTGTCGGGGCCCTCCAGAATGATGGGCTGTTCGTGTGTGGTCGTTACGCCGTCGCGCAGCTCGGCCAATACGTTCAGCTCCATGGTCACTCCATCTTCACTGATAGTGCCCCCGGACCCCCCGTTGTCCGTGAGAGTGAGCGGGCCTTCCGGGGCCTCTTCGACCTTCAAGATCAGCCCATCTTTGTCTAAGAGGGTGAAGGAGCCGTCCTCTCCCAGACTGATGCGAAGACTGCCCTGGTAATCGACGGTCTGGGATCCTTGAATAGCGACGGGCGCGGCGCTCACTGCTTCTTCGAAAAACTCGATCTCCATAGTCCCCGTCACCTCGAAGCTGTACTCGCCGGGCGGCGGCAGCTCGAACGTGCCGTCGCCGCCATCGCCGTCACCGCCGCAGGCGGCCAGTACGACCAGCGACACCAATGCGAAGCCGAGGAACGAAACACGACGAAATATTGACATGGTGCCCTCCCGTATCGCTAGCCTGGCGGCGTCTGGCGCCAGCCCCACTCCTTCAGCCAACCGCCCGCCCGTAGGCTCTTTGGTCTACTCCTCGCGTGTACACTCAGCACCTCACGGCAATACTAGCTCATCCAGCGGGAACGCGTCGGTGACGTCACAGTTCACCGCATCCTCCGGGTTCCTCTGGTGAGAAGAGCGGACTGTCATGGTGTCCCCCTTCTTGAGGACGGTGTCAGGGAAGAAGAACGTCAGCTCCCCCCCACCCGTGGTGGTCACATCACCTTCGCTGCCGGGTATGACGTTCCCGGCGTCGTCAAGTCGCCCGTTATTCGGCTGTCCACCACTAAATTCATACTGAGCGACCTGGCTGCGCCCCTCTTGCCCAATTTGCGCCTGAACGGCGAAGCTTGCGTCCTTTGCGCTCTCTATGGGGCGCACGCTCAAGGTCACCCGGACCACGACGCCGTCGGGCAGCTGCATGACGCCGCCGTAGAGCATGTCTACGGCGAGATCGACCACGGTTTCGCCCGTAGCGCAGTCGGTCGTATCGCCCGAAGCATCGCTGAATGCAACCTTCGGCTCCGTACCCGATGATAGATTTGGCGTCAGCGTAGGCGTAGGCTCATCGGTCCCGGGGGTCGGCGACGGCGTAGCGGTGGGCGTGGGCGTAGCGGTGCCGCACCTGGCGGAACCCAAAAGGGCTATGCCCTGCCGCCGTCCGAGTTCAGGCTTATCTACTGGTGCCGCAATATAGTCCAGCGAGGCGCCGTATCCACCTTCGCCCTGTTCGCAAAAGTACGTGAAATCGGTCACATCGAAATAACCGGGTGGAAGAGGAGCTATCTCGGGTTTGACTGGTGCTCCATCCACCACACTCCCGTCGAAGAATGGTTCCAGCCCTATATCGCTGATGCCTGCCGCCAGCTGGCCTTCCGCGAGCTTCCCAAAATCCTGATCCTCTTCGTGATCGAGGTTCACGATTGAAATCTCAGCCTCGAAAAAGCTGCCCGGAGGGACGCTAATGGTGCCGGGGTCCACCACAAGTATGACTGTGCCCCTCTTCTTGGTAATGAAGGTGAAGTGGTCAAGCTTTCCCCGCACTACAACTGTCCCGTCGGCGAGCGAAGCCTCTGTTTCCAGCTCGTCCAGGAACTCCGGCTCGCCGTCCTCGTCCTGGGTGAGCAGCTCGTAGGCGAAGGTGCCGTTCTCCGGCTGATCCTCGGGGAGGTCGGCCTTACCCAGCTCCAGGCTGACGGCGACGGGCTGGCTGAACTCCAGGCCGTCCGGCTCCAGCCGGTAGGCGGGGCCGCCGTCGGCGTCCTCCCGCAGCGCCTCCGGCAGCTCGTCCACGGGGATGGCGGTGACGGTGATCTCCGTGTCCTCGCCCAGGGCGCCCGGCGGGATCTCCAGCGTGAGCTTCCCGTCGTCGCTGGTGGCGGTGCCGCCGTTCTCTGCTGAGATGACGCTGCCACCGTTACCACCGCAGGCGGCGAGTGCGACTAGCGACACTAATGCGAAGCCGAGCAACGAAACACGACGAAATATTGACATGGTGCCCTCCCAATAAATTGCTGATCGGCGGTCAGATCGCTCCCCGCTGGAGCAGACCTGCGGGTAGTATAGTCTGGCGTGCCTGTTGGGACAACGCTCAGCCAGCTTCGCGAGGCGAGCTGTAACGTTACGCCTGCGCCTGACACAAATGGTACCCCCGGCAGGACTCGAACCCGCGCTTCCGGCTCCGGAGGCCGGCGCTCTATCCAACTGAGCTACGGGGGCACGCGTACATCTTAAGCCCAGCCTGTGTGCCCATCAAGACGCCTTCCAGCGGTTGACACGTCGCGCTGCTTCGGCCATCCTGCAAGTGGCATCCCCATCATGTCAGAAGCCGAAACCCCGCACACCAGCAAGCTTCAACGGTTGGAAGCCCTCTCTCAGCAGATGCTGACAGAGCGGCGACTGATCATCGCCAGCAACCGCGGCCCGCTGGAATTCACCATGGAGGACGATGGGTCGCTCACCAGCAAGCGTGGCGGCGGCGGCATGGTGACGGCGCTTATGTCCGCTACCCGTTTCGTGCCGGCCGTCTGGATCGCCACCGCTATGACGGACGGAGACCGGCGCGCCGCCGAGGAAGCGAAGGGCGCCCTCATCCAGGTCCCCGATAATGAGATATCCGTCCGCTTCGTTGTCGTGCCCCGAAACGTCTACCAGAAACACTACTACGTCTTCTGCAACCCCCTGCTCTGGTTCCTCCAGCACTACATGTGGAACACCCCCCGCACCCCCAACATCGGCCGCGCCGTCTACGAGGCCTGGGAGAACGGCTACATCCCTGTCAATCAGGCGATCGCCGACGCCATCGCCAGCGAGGCAAAGAACGATGAGCGCCCTCCGTACGTCCTCCTCCAGGACTATCACCTCTACCTTGCCACGGCGCAGGTCCGTGAGAAGGTGCCGGAGGCCACGATCCTTCATTTCACTCATATCCCCTGGCCGGGGCCGCGCTACTGGGGCATAATCCCAGAGTTCATGCGCAAGACGATCCTCACCGATATCTGCGCCGCCGACATCGTCGGCCTTCAGACCAATAGCGATGTGCTCAACTTCCTCCACTGCTGCGAGTCGATGCTAAAGGGCGCCATCATCAACTTCCAACTTCGGCACGTAACCTTCAATGGACACACCACCGCCATCTGCAACTATCCGATCTCCGTGGATGCCCCCGGCCTGCTCCAGTTCGCTCAGAGCGACGAGGTCAAGCGATACGGGGATCAGCTCCAGACCCGGCTCAGCCGGCGGACCATCGTCCGCGTGGACCGCTCCGAGCCCAGCAAGAACGTCGTTCGCGGCCTGCGCTCCTTCGAGCTTCTGCTGGATCGCTATCCCGAGTATCGAGGCGAAGTGACCCTCCTCCAGTTCCTCGTCCCCTCCCGCAGCGAGCTAGGCGTCTACCAGACCTACACCGACGAAGTATTCGAGGCGATAGACTCCATCAACGATGGCTACGGCAACAACGAGTGGCAGCCCGTCCACACCTTCTACGAGAACAACTACGCCCAGGCGATCGCCGGGATGTGCCTCTACGATGTCCTGTTCGTGAACCCGCTCATCGATGGCATGAACCTCGTCTCCAAAGAGGGCCCTCTGGTGAACGAGCGTAATGGCGTGCTCGTCCTCTCGGAGCTCGCGGGCTCATACGAGCAGCTCTCGGAGTACGCCCTCGGCGTCACTCCCACCGACCTCGAGGGCTCGGTACGGGCGCTCCGTCAGGCGTTGGAGATGCCCCCGGATGAGCGGCGCCTGCGGGCCGCGGCCCTCAAACGCATGGTGCAAGAGGAGGACATCATCTTCTGGCTTGAGCGCCAGCTCCGTGACCTGATGGCCGTATCTAGGGGAGCGCTCTGACCATCTCCCTGAGCAGCTGGCTCACCCCGGCTACCCCCTCCACCGCGTAGTCCGCCGCCGCCACCACCTCCGGCGCCGCCTCCTCGCCGGCCACCGCTACCGTGGCGATGGACATCCCTCCGGCCCGCTGCCGGCGCGCCGCCGCGAACATGTCGATATCCGTTATGTCATCCCCTAGGCAGACAACTCCCCGTAGGCCCAGACGCTCGGCCAGCGTCTTCAGCGCCGTCCCTTTGTCCACCTCCAGCGGTGGCCTCAGCTCTATGACCATACGTCCCTCCTGCGCCCGAAAGCGGCCTGCCGCCCGCGAACGCTCCACCGCGGCCAGCACCGCTTTCCGTGCCGCCGCCGGGTCTCCCGCCCGCCGGTAGTGCACCGCCAGCAGTGCTCCCTTGTTCTCCATCTGCACCCCGTCGATCGCCTCGCATACGGCGCGAATGTCCTGTTCCACCTCGCGGGCCAACGCCTCGTACTCCCCCAGGCCGGGCGCGGTCTCTTGCTGGCCGTCCAGCCAAAGGCTGAGGCCGTGATCGGCTGCGTAGGCCACGTCGCCCAGCCCCGCCATTCGCTGCGCCATCTCCAGCGAGCGGCCCGTGATTAGCCCCACCTTCACGCCCTTCGCCACCAACTGGCGCAGCAGCGTCCGGGTAGCCTCGGGCACCGTCGCCTCCTCCGGCCTGGACACGATCGGCGATAGCGTCCCATCGATGTCAGACATCAGCCCAAGCGGACGTTGCCGGATCACCGGCAGCAGCGGCTCTATGCTCGTCAGCTCATGCGTCATCGGAGCGAGTCTAGCACAGCGCCCAGGCGCCTAGCGACGCTACTTCCCGCCAGCGTAGGGGCGACCTTCATATCGCCCCCTAGTGCACGGCTGGGGCGGACGAGGTGTTTCCCGGCTCAGCCACCTAAGCTAGCCGCAGGGGGTCCTCTCCTTCAGCAGGTCCCAAACTCCTGGGTTCGTGACACCATGGCGCCATACGGAGATGTCCGGCATGCCCAGCTGAGAGGCGTAGTCTAGGAATCGTGTCCAGGCGCCCATATCTGGCGAAGCCCCCTGGCCCACTGGCTGGATGGGCAGGTTGTACGGCTGTAGCAAGTCGACCGAAACATCGAGCAAGAACTCGGGAGTGATGCCGTCAGGCCCGGGTGGCCAGCCGTAGGTTTCGTATAACTCCAGGTTCGGCTGAGTGTTGAACGTTTCCCAGTAGATGAGGGGTGCCAGCGCGTTGCTGAAGGAGGCGAACTCGGCCATGGGAAGCCTCTTCAGCGCCCACGGACGTGGCTCGACCGTAGTGACGACAACAGCAGCGGGTTGAAGTCGGCGCAGCTCCTGGCCGAACACGCTGGCGGCCTCCGGCGTCCCCTGCCAGTATCCCGACCATGGCTCCAGGTCAATGAAGATGCTGCGAGCGCCTGCCGCTAGCACCTCAGCAGCCATCTCCGCTTCCCGTTTCGGGTCGATGCCTTGCACCACAGTGTAGGCGTGGAACGGCACCCCACGCGCCTCAAAGTACTGCGCCAGGATACTTACCTGCTCTGGACCGCTGACTGCATCGGGAGAGCTATCCTGGTGAGCCATCCATTCGGTGCCGGTGTGCGTCTTGAGGATGATGCCCAGGTTATGTTCCGCCGCCTCCGCCGCTATCTCTTCCAGCGGGCCGTCAACGGAGAATTGCCACACCCAGCTTAGGTATCGTCCGACGTTGCAGACGGGGGTAGGGATGGGTGTGGGCGTGGGCGTCGGCGTGGGCGTCGGCGTCGGCGTCGGCTCAGGCGTGGGTGCGGGCGGCGCAGGAGTGGGTGTCGGGGGTGGTGTTGGCGTGGGAGTAGGAGTCGGCGTCGGCGTGGCGGTGGGAGTGGGGCTGGGAGTCGGAGAGGGAGCAGAGGTTATCGTAAGTGTCGGCGCTTGGACGGCCCTTGAGACTGCGGTGTCGTGCCTGGTTCCCGTAGCCACGACCGCAGCAACCGCAGCTACTAGCACGATTAGCGAGACCGCGCTTAGAGTTGGCCCCTTCCACCACCAGGAAAGCGCCCAGAAACGACGCCAGCCGGCATTCACCTCATACGCCACAGAACTCCATGGGCCGGTGGGCTTCTGCCCGCTCATGATCCGGTCACCCTGGGGGGAGTCTTCCGCTAGCGCTCTGCGTTCTCATCACTCTGTAGAACGCAGAGCGTCGATGAGGGGCAGCCTCGCCCGCCCGCCATCGGCAGACTGCTAGTCTCTACTACGCTGACGGTACTGCAGCGCCTCCGCCAGGTGCGCCGTGGTGATCACGTCAGAGGCGCTGAGGTCGGCTATCGTGCGCGCCAGCTTCAGCACGCGGTGAAACGCCCGCGCCGACAGGCTGAGCTGGTTCATCGCCATCCGCAACAGGGACGTCGCTCCCTCCTCCAGGCGGCGCTGGCAGAACTCGCGCACCTCCACCGGCCCCATCTCCGCGTTGCACACTAGCTTGGATTCGGAGAAACGCAGATGCTGCCGCGTACGGCTCGCCTCCACCCGCTCGCTCACCTCGCCAGAGCTCTCGGTTGCCACCTCGTCCGTCAGCTTGTCGTACTCCACGCGCGGCACATCGACGAAGATGTCGATCCGGTCCAGCAGCGGGCCCGAGATACGGTGCTGATAGCGTGTCACCGTGGAGGGGGAGCAGGTGCAGTGCTTCGTCGGGTCGCCGTAGAAGCCGCAGGGGCAGGGGTTCATCGCCGCCACCATCATGAAGTTGGCCGGAAACGTCACCGTACCTTGAGCGCGGCTTACCGTCACCACCCCGTCCTCCATCGGCTGCCGGATCGACTCCAGCACCGAGTGCGGGAACTCCGGCAACTCATCCAGAAACAGCACTCCCCGATGGCTGAGCGTGATCTCGCCTGGCCGGGGGTTTCGGCCTCCGCCCACCAGGCCGGCGTGCGAGACCGTGTGGTGCGGCGCCCGGAACGGCCGCTTCTGCATCATCGGCGTGTCCTGCGGCAGGAGCCCGGCCACGCTGTAGATTTTCGTTACCTCCAACGCCTCCTGCGGCGTCATCGCCGGCAGGATGCCGGGTATGGCGCGGGTGAGAAGCGTTTTCCCGGCGCCGGGAGGCCCCGTCATCAGGACGTTATGCCCGCCCGCCGCCGCCACCTCCAGCGCCCGCTTCACATGCTCCTGGCCGCGGATGTGGCGGAAGTCGATGGTATCGGCGTCGGGGGTCTGCGCTGATGGGCGTGGCTCCGTCGGCACGAATGGAGCGATAGGCTGAACTGCCTGCAGGTGTGATGTCAGGTCGGCCAGGGCGCTCACAGGCATCACTCGCACGCCGTCGATCAACGACGCCTCAGCCGCGTCTTCGGCGGGCACGAAGACGGCCTCGAATCCGTGGTCGCGCGCCAGCGCTACCATGGGCAACACACCGCTCGTGTGCCGGAGTTTACCGTCCAGAGAGAGCTCGCCCATGTACACCGCGACGTTATCTGACGCCGGCACCTGTCCGGACGCCATGAGGATGCCAACCGCTATCGGCAGGTCATACGATGGTCCCTCCTTGCGCAGATCGGCCGGGGCCAGGTTGACGGTTATCCGCTTGAGGGGGAAGTCGTGGCCGGAGTTGCGTACGGCGGAGCGCACGCGCTCCTTCGCCTCCTGCACGGAGGCGTCCGGCAGGCCGACGATGGAGAAGGCGGGCAACCCCTGGCTGATGTCGACTTCGACCTCGACGACCTCCCCGTCGAGGCCGACGACGGCGCAACTGCTGACCTTAGCGAGCATATGCTCCCTCGTTGGCCCTGAACGTTTGCTGATGGCCGCCGCTATTATACGTCAGGTCCGGCGGGATGGCATGGCCCCGGTGTCACGCGGCCTGCCTAGCCCTTCTTGCGAGAGCTCTCCAGACGCCGCCCCACGGAAAGCACGCCGCGCACCACCTCCAGCTTGCTCAGCAGCCGCGTCAGCTGCTCGATGCCGGTCGTCTCCAGCGTGACGAAGATGCTGATCTGCCCGTCCTCCTGTTCCTGGGTATGGAGGCCTACCATATTCACCCGTTCCGCCGCCACCATCGTGCTGATATCGCGCAGCAACCCCACGCGGTCCCAGGCCTCTATGCGCACCGCTACCGGGTAGAGGTGACCACGCTGGCCCCAGGCCACGTCCACCAGCCGCTCTCGCTCATCCTGGTGGAGGATGTTGGGGCAGTCGTTACGGTGTATGGTTACGCCCTCTCCCCGTGTGACATAGCCGATGATCTCGTCGCCTGGGACGGGGTTGCAGCAGGGGGCCAGTCGGCTCAACAGGTCGCCGGTGCCCAGGATGCGCACGCTTGTGGTATGCGTGGCGAGGGCGGGCGCCTGCGGAGGCTGAACGGTGATCTCTTGCTCCTCCGGCTGGAGCAGCGGCGCAAGCTTCGCCGCTACCTGGTGCGTGCTGATGTCCCCGCAACCCACACGTAGCAGAAAGTCGTCCGTGTCCTCGTACTTGAACAGCTTCCGCAGGTCCGGCTCGACCTCGGCCATGCTCACACCGAGACGATGAAGCTCCTTCTCTAGCATCTCGCGGCCGCGGACGATGTTCTCCGCACGCTCCTGACGCTTAAACCAGCTCCGTATCTTGCCACGGGCGTGACTGGTCCGGATATAGCCCAGGTTGGCGTTCAGCCAGTCTCTGGGGGGCCCCTTAGACGACTTGCTCGTCATCACCTCAACGACATCGCCGTTGTTCAGCTCCGTGTTTAGGGCCATCAGCCGGCCGTTCACCTTGGCGCCCACGCACATGTGGCCGAGGTCAGTGTGAATCCGGTAGGCGAAGTCGATAGGTGTGCCGCCCTTGGGCAGGTCTTTCACCTCGCCTTTGGGCGTAAACACGAACACCTGGTCCTGGAAGATGTCGGACTTCACCGCCTCCACCAGCTCCTCCGCCTGTGCCATTTCACGGTGCCACTCCAGGAGCTGTCGCAGCCAGGCCAGCCGCTCCTCGTAGCGCAGGTCTCGCTTGGAGCCCTCCTTGTAGCGCCAGTGGGCGGCCACCCCGTATTCGGCGCTGCGATGCATCTCGTGGGTGCGGATCTGCACCTCCATCGGCCGCATGTCCAGGCTCATGACCGAAGTGTGGAGAGCCTGGTACATGCTCTCCTTCGGGTTGGCGATGTAGTCGTCGAAGGCGCCTGGCATCGGCCGCCACAGCCCATGCACGACGCCCAGGGCGCTGTAGCAGTCCGTCACCGTGTTTACCAGGATACGCACGGCCATGAGGTCGTATATCTCCCCTGCCTCTCTGTTGACGGACGCGTACTTCTCGATCTTCTGGTGGATGCTGTAGATGTGCTTCGCGCGGCCCTGTACCTCAGCGCTGACCCCCTGATTCGCCAGCTCTTCTCCCAGCAGCTCCTTCACCCGCGCGACGTGCCTCTCGCGGGTCTCTCGCTTGGCATCTAGCATGCCGGCGATGAGCTTGTAGCGATCCGGGTCCAGGTGGTGAAAAGCCAGGTCCTCAAGCTGCCACTTCATCTCCCAGATGCCCAGCCGGGAGGCCAGAGGCGCGTATATCTCCATCGTCTCCTTGGAGATGCGGAGCCGGTCCTCCGGCGGCAGGGCCTTCAGGGTGAGCATGTTGTGCAGCCGGTCGGCCAGCTTGATGATCACCACGCGCAAGTCTTGCGCCATCGCCAGGAACATCTTGCGCAGGTTCTCCGCCTGTATCTGGTCATCGCCGCTCGTATCCGCGGCGTCCCAGGGGATACGGCCCAGCTTGGTCACACCTTCCACCAGCTTCGCGACCTCGGAGCCGAACCGCTTCTCGATCTCCTGGTTAGTGACGTCGCAGTCCTCCTGGACGTCGTGCAGCAGGGCCGCGACTATCGTGTCCGCGTCCAGCTGCAGCGAGGCGATCGTCTGGGCGGCGTGCAGCGGGTGCGTGATGACCGGATCGCCCGAGCGCCGGAGCTGCCCCGCGTGGCTCTTCGCGGCGAAGTCGTAGGCTGCCTGAACCTTGGCGACCCCCGAAGACGGCAGATACTCGCGCGCCCTCGCCAGCAGGGGTTGCGCTATCTCAGCTTGCTCAATAGTCATCTTCTATCGGTAAGTTTAGCACCCGCGCCCAAACCCCGCTATCTTCTTGCGCTTTTTCGGGTGAACGGCGCCTGGACCTCAAAGGAGGTTAAAAGTCCATAAGAGCGCGGCTTTCTGAAAGCGTTACCCCACGACTCACGCTCCCGGTACGCTCTCATCTTGTCCAGGTCAAATTTAGCGATGAAGACGCCTTCGCCCTCCCCAGCTTCGGTAATGAGAGTGTCCCTAGCGTCGCCGTCGATTTCATCGAACTGGGCAAGGAAGACAGCATGTCGCTTCTGGTGACCGGCAGCATCGGCATTGACACGGTTTCATCGCCGCATGGCCGGGCGGAAAACGTCCTTGGCGGGTCAGCGGTCTACTTCTCCTTCGCCGCCTCCCAATACGTTCCAGTACGCCTTGTGGGTGTCGTCGGCGACGACTTCCCGGCCAAGTTCAAAGAGGTTCTTCAGTCCCGCCGCATCGATCTTGAAGGACTGGAGCAGCGCCAGGGAAGTCGCACCTTCCGATGGATGGGTCGCTTTGAGGGGGATATGAACGAGGCTGAGACCGTTGAAGTGGAACTCAACGTGCTGGCCGAACGTGGCCCTAAGATCCCCGTGGCTTTCGAGGACAGCGAGACCGTCTTCCTCGCCAATACGCATCCAACGCTTC
>JADFKX010000212.1 GCA_022564695.1 Chloroflexota bacterium
GTCCGGCGGTGATCTTGGTCATATTCTGACCGCGGTTCTCAGAGGCTCCAGCCTAGTGCTGCTCAGACTTTGTGTCAGACTTCACACATGATACAACGGGCCTCCAGCGCGAGCAAGGCCGCCTAGCGCAGAGCGAAGTCGCTGAGGGGGAACCGGCGCACCCGGCCGGCCGCGCCCTCGGAGGTGATCACGAACCCGCCGTCGGCGTCGTAGGCGATCCCACGCGGGAAGGCGAGCGCCTCCCCGCTAACGGAGCTCAGAGCTGCGATTACACCACCGGCCTGATCCAGCAACAGGATGCGGCCGCGGACGGGGTCGCTGACCAGGATTCGCCCGTCGGGGAGTGCGGCCAGGTACGGCTTATTGGCCGGGTTCAGGTCCTTCCATTCATCGATAGGATAGGCGGCGATAGCCCTCATCTCACTATCGAAGCGCTGGATGCGCGCGTTGCCGACATCGGCCACGAGGAAGTCGCCCGTAACGGGGTCGAAGGCGATTCCCACCGGCTCGCGGAACTGGCCCAGCCCGCGACCGCGCTCGCCCACGGTGCCCAGCAGCTCGCCGTCCGGCGAGAACTTTCGCACCCGCTGCGTGCCCGTATCAACGACCCAGACGTTGCCCTCGCTGTCCACGGCGATGGAGCGAGGGCCCCACATCTCGTAGTCGCCCGGGTTCACCAGATCGTTCGTCGGCCCGCCCCAGGCAGTGATGAATGTGAGATCGGCGTCGAACTTCTGCACGCGATGGTTCCAGGTGTCGATGACGTACACGTTGCCCTCGGCATCGATGGCCAGGTCGGCGGGCTGGTTGAACTGGCCCTCGCCGCTGCCCGCGTCGCCCATCGTCTTCAGCAGGCGGCCGTCCGGGGCGAACTTCTGGATACGGGCGTTGCCGGAATCGAGGACGTAGATGTTGCCCTCGCCGTCAACCGCCACGCCTGAAGGGTCGGCCAGCGCACCGGGCGCGTCCCCGCTCCGACCTATGATGAGCCGGCCTTCGATGTCAGCGCCTGCCGAAGAGTCGTATATCAGCGGGAAGTAGGCGATGGACCACACCGAGGCGTCGTACACGGCCTCCGTTCCCTGCGGATGCTCCCGGTAGCGGAGGTAGCGCCACCAGGTCTCCCAGGTGTCGCTGCGGGCCAGGTTCTCCCCGAAGTCCCGCATCGCCAGCCACAGGTTATCGCGGCCGATGCTACGATACACCTCGGGAAACCACCAGCGCAGACGGTATGGAACCGGCTCCTGATAGCGGTCCAGGAAGGGCGCCAGCTTGCTCTCATTCTCGCGAGCGATTAGCAACACGGCGTCCGGCGGCGGCTCGAACTCGTCATCGAAGCTCTCGTACGTGATGCTGTAGTCGCGCAGGTACCAGGCCCAGGGCCAGGTGTAGGTATCGTCCACTATTACGGGGAGGTCCAGACCACGACCGCTGGTCTGAGCAGTCTCCGCGATGCGCTCCATCACGTCCGGCACTTCAGGCGAGGTCTGGGTGTAGACCAGCAGCTCGTTCGGCACGTCGCCGTGCTCGAAGGAGGCGATGACGGCAGTGCGAACG
Organism: Chloroflexota bacterium; assembly: GCA_022564695.1. GTDB lineage: Bacteria > Chloroflexota > Dehalococcoidia > SM23-28-2 > RBG-16-64-32 > JADFNQ01. The sequence continues at coordinate 1,558 of JADFKX010000212.1, forward strand.
CTGAACAGCGCCAGCCCACCGAACACCGCGGCTGCCGCCACTACGGCCAGTCGCCTGCGGCCTAGCGGCGGCAACAACGCTAGGAGCAACGCCAGCGCCGCCGCCACCAGGGCCAGCCGCGGCGCCCCGCTGTCTAGCGGCCCGAAAGCGGCGAAGGAGATGGCGGCCATGCCCAGGACGCCGGCGACGAACGGCAGTAGCGCGGGAGCGTAGCGCAGGAGGCCCGCCGGACTGGGCATCCTCTCGAACAACCTGCCCAGCGAGTAGGCGGCCAGGATAACCACCGGCAATGTCGTATGGACGCTGAGCCACGGCATTTTCTCGCCCACCCAGGAGTAGCCCACGATCGCCGCGGCCGTCCAGAACACGAGAAACCGCTCGAACGGCGAGCCGCGCACCGCGAAGTAGATGGCCACGGCGGCCACGGGAAGGGCGAGCGGCTGGGTGATATCGCCAAGCGTCGCCGAGAAGCTGTCGGCGCCGAAGAACGCCAGCAGACTGAGGGTAGCGATCGCGGTGAGGAGCCAGGAGCGGGGGCCGCCGCGCAGGCTGAAGTACAACAGCGCCGGCCCCGCGAAGGCGAGCGCCAGGAACTCGTAGGCCGGCAGAAGCATCACGTAGTAGAAGTCCGGCTGGTTGCCCCGCGGCTGATCCAGCTGCTGCTCGCCCAGCCAGTAGTCCAGCGACTCCCAGATGCCGCTTCCGAAACCGCCGGTGTTGGTGAGGAAGGAGGTGTACAGCAAAGCGTAAGGGATATAGAAGGCGGCCGCCGCCAGCAGCCAGACGCGCCAGTTCCAGCCCAGACCGACGACGGCCGTGGCGGCCAGCAGCGCCAGCACCGTGGATATGCCCACCATCTGCTCCCGGCCCAGCGTGTCAAGCTCGTAGCCGACCGACTCCAGCGGCAGCTGGATGCCCGCGGCGAACTGAGGCAGGGACAGCGTGCCCAGGACGATGAGGAAATCGGCGGCGGGGTGACGTTCCCGCAGGCCCAGCCGCCGGCGGATGCCTCCGATGATGGGCCACAGAGCGGTGATCGCCCAGGCCCAGGGCAGGTACAGAAACAGGTAGGCTACCGACGACGACATCCGGCCCAGACCCAGCCGGCGATTGCTCTGTCGGGCCAGACCGGCGGCCAGCCACAGGTTGAGGAAGACGAGCAGCACGGCGACGTTGATGAACGTGTTCTCTTTGGTGGCGAAGCTTAGCCCCAGCAAGGCGGCGCCCAGATACAGAAACAGCGGCTTCCGCTCGTCGACGTAGCGCCAGAGGCAGATGACGATGCCCAGAGTGAACACCGCCACGTAGATGTCGTTGCGGGCGAAGCGGCTGAAGTACAGCAGCGTGGGCGAGAAGGCGATAAGCCCGGAGGCGAGCAGCGCTCCCACACGACCCAGCCGGTCGCGGAAGAAGAAGGGCAGCACGATCAGAGCCACGCCGAACAGCGCCGGCAGGATGCGCACCGTGTAGTCGCTGGCGCCGCCGCTGAGGAAGAACGTCAGCGCCGTCCCGAAGAACTGGAACGGGCCGTGGAGAAGCGGGCTGTGCTCGTAGCCCCGG
>JADFKX010000213.1 GCA_022564695.1 Chloroflexota bacterium
ATGATCGGCACCGGGCCGTTCATCTGGGGCGATCTGAAGTCCCTGCAGGAGATAACCCTCTTCCGCAACCCGGACTGGTTCGATTGGCAGGACCAGGCAGAGGGCACGGGACGGCCCTACATGGACGGCTACATCTCATTCTTCATCGTCGATAACGCCACTATAGAATCGCTCTTCCGGGACAAGAGGATCGACGTTGGCGGAGGAGCGGGCGACCCTCAGTGGGTGTTCGATATCAAGGACGAGAAGCCGGAGCTGGAGCTCTTGCGGGAGACCGTCTCCGGCTGGGTGAACACCCGCTTCAAGATTTTCGATAATGAGACGGGGGCGCCGTGTGACATATGGGGCGACCCGCGTATGCGCAAGGCGATTGGCCTGGCGGCCGACCGCCAACAGGTGATTGACTTCATCTGGGCCGGTGAGGCGGCGATGACGGCTCCCGTGGGGCCCGCCATCGCCAAGTGGGCCCTACCTCTGGAAGAGCTGAGAACGATCCCCGGATACCGGACCAGCCTGGCGGAGCGGGAAGAGGACTTGGCCCTGGCGCGCCAGTTGTATGAGGAGGCGGGTAGCCCTGAGCTGACGTTCACTTTTGCTGACCAACCGTCGTACATCCCGGACTTCGCTCCCAGCTTTATAGAGGGGCTGCGCCGGGACATCGGTGCCAACGTCCAGACGCAGGTGATCCGCGCCTACCCCCAGATAGCCGAAGGCTGGCTGAAGGGGTGCGACCAGATGATTGCCACCTGGGGTTTCGATAACGGCTGGATTGACCTGGACGACTGGGTCTACCCTTATTTCCACACCGGCGGTCCCAAGAACTCGTTTGGGGTGAGCGATCCCACGATGGACGCACTTCTAGACGCCCAGAGGGCGGAGTTCAATGAGGAAGCAAGGCTGGAGATCGGCTATCAGATACAGCGCTACCTCTTGGGTGTGAAGCCGGATGGGAGCGGGCCCCTGGAGCTGACGCCCGACACGGCCGCCTTCGCCCGCCTGGACTACGCGACGCTCATCACCGCGGGCGTATCCTGGCCCTACTACAAGAACCGCTACACGTTCCCCTGGTTTGGCAATAACCACTGGGCAGCCAACCAGTGGCTGGACCAGGACGATCCTTCCTACCAGGGACGGGCCTAAGGCGGAGTGACAGGCCCCTGGCCTAGAACACCGCTGTAGTGCTGCCGCCGTCCACCTGGATCGTCGTGCCCGTGATGTAGTGGGCCTTGGCGGAGGCGAGAAACACCACCAGATTCGCCACGGATTCGGGGTCTCCTAGATGCCCCATCGGCACCCGTCGCTCCTCGATCTCTATCGCCTCCTCTATCTTCATCCCCTCCTGTTGGGCGCGCTCCTCGATGAGCGATATGAGCCGCTCTGTGGCGATATTGCCGGGGCAGACGTTGTTCACAGTGATCCCTTCCGGCGCCAGCTCCCGCGACAGCGTCTTCGCCATACCGATCACCCCCAGGCGCGCCGTATTGGAGAGGATCAGCCGGTCTATTGGCTGCTTAACGGCTATGGAGGCGATGTTGATGACGCGGCCGCCCCCGGAGCGCCGCAAGTGAGGCAGCGCCTCCCGCGTGGTGCGGATGGCAGACATCAGGTTCTGGTTGATCGCGTTTAGCCAGTCCGTCTCGTCCATCTCGTCGAAGGTACCGGTGCGGGGCCCGCCGGCGTTGTTAACGACGATGTCCAGCCGTCCAAAGACGGCCGCCGTCTCCTTCACCACCCGTTTGATGTCTTCATAGCGAGCCATGTTGCAGACCAGGGAGAAGACCTCGGCGTCCGTCTCACGGCGTATGGTGACGGCGGTCTCCGCCAGGGCGGCGTTATCGCGGGCGCAGATGCCGACGTTGCAGCCCTCCCGCGCCAGCCCGATCGCCACAGCCCGCCCGATCCCCTTGCTAGAGCCGCCTATCAGGGCTGCTTTCCCCTTCAGTCCCAGGTCCATAGGATCAATCACCCCTTGCGTGCGTTTGATGGTTTCGTGGGTATCGTATGCTTTCCGCATCTGCAGTTCAACGTGCGGGAACGGCCCCGTGGGGCGCCCCTTCGCTTGACGAGCCGCGCGCCGCAGGCTAGAGTGCGTGTGACACCTGCCTGCTGGCAGGCAGGACTGAATAGCGTATGTCAGGGGTCCCCGCGACCCCTCGGCGGCGGGCCGCTCGTCGTCGAGAGGCAGGGGTCAAAAGCGAAGCCGGTGAGAGGCCGGCGCTGTCCCGCAACTGTATCCCCGGGTCCCATCGATACCGGGGGAGTCAGGTCGCCTGCCCCTGTCGGTCATCAGCCTTCGCGGAAAGGCATGGGCTGCAGCGGTAACGCCACACCCCTGTCTGAGCGGGCAGGGGTTTTTCGTGCCGCCCGTTCCCTTGCCTTCCGACTAGTTTCGGGAGGTGAATCGTTATGAGGCTTCGCTACCTTATTCTCGCGCTCTTGGCCGTGGTCGCCCTGGCGGTCCTGGCCTGCAACGGCGGCGGCTCCGGTCCAATCCCTATCCCAACCCCCACGCCTCCCCCCCTTGAGGAGCCGCTGGTCACGCCCGTCACAGCGGTGTTCAGCTGCGACGTGCCAGCCGAGACCAGCACGCCGGACGCTTCCGCCTTCCCGCTGGAGGTGACCGACAGCGTGGACAACACCGTGACGTTGGAGACGCCACCCCAGCGCGTCGTCTCCCTCTCCGCCGGTCACACGGAGATCCTGTACGCCATCGGCGCAGGCGATCAGTTGACCGCCGTGGACAGCACCTCGGACTGCCCGCAGGAAGCCAACGATTTGCCCAAGGTGGACGCCTTCAGCCCCAGCGTGGAGGCGATCGCTGAGCTGGAGCCGGACCTGGTAATCATCTTCTTCGACCCCGGCGACCTCCAGTCATTGCTTCAGGGGCTGGACATACCCGTCCTCAACCTAGCCTCCCCGTCGTCGGTGGAGGGCGTGTACGACCAGGTCGCACTCCTGGGCGAAGCTACCGGCCAGGTTGACGAGGCTACCGACCTCGTCACCGACATGCGGGCGGCTGTCCAGGAGATCCGATCGGAGATCGGCGCTGCGGCCGACGCGCCGACGGTCTTCCACGAGATCGACAA
>JADFKX010000046.1 GCA_022564695.1 Chloroflexota bacterium
GAGTTCTGATGTGTGCTTGTCCGATCTTGAGCGGGTTCGGCGGGGGGGCGCTGCTCCAGGCGACAGACGTCTGCATCGTCGTCCCCTGCGACAGTGAGCCCCTTGGAACACTGCTGGTGGAATCGTATCACGTGGCTCTGCACCACTTGATCTGCGGTACCCTCAAGCAGAGGATCGCCGAGAGCTAACGTGAAGCGGGCCGTTTTTCTGGATCGTGATGGGGTGATCAACGCCGCTCCCTACAACGCGGAGGAGGGGAAGTACGACTCCCCCTACACCCTTGCTGACTTCCGCTTTCTGCCCGGCGCTAAGCAGGCGATCCGCCTCCTGAACCAGAAGGGCTGGCTGACCATAGTCGTTTCTAACCAGCCGGGGATCGCTAAGAGGAAATGCTCAGCGCCCTTCCTGGAAGCATTGAACGAGCGGATGCGGGCAGGGCTGGCGGCGTCCGGAGCCCATCTGGACGCCATATACTACTGCCTCCATCACCCTCAAGCGCTCGTCTCGGAGCTGCGAGAATCCTGCCGCTGTCGCAAACCACAGCCGGGTCTCCTCCTGACGGCCGCTTGCGACCTTCAGGTCGATTTAGCAACGTCATACATGGTTGGTGACGGAATACAAGATGTGGAGGCTGGACTGGCGGCGGGGTGCAAGCCGATATTGATTCGGCGGCCCCGCTCGCTCGTGATGAAACCCCCAACGGTGAACGGTACTAGAGTGGCCACCAGCCTGCTGGCCGCCGTGAAACAGATCCTTAGCGAAGAAGGAGAGCCATAAGATGAAGATCTTCCTGGACACCGCTGACTTGAATGAGATCCGCAAATGGCAAGCCTACAGCATACTGGATGGGGTAACCACCAACCCAAGCATTATGCTGAAGTACGGCGGCTATGACATGGAGGTGCGGGCCAAAGAGATTTGCCAACTGGTCCACCCCTGCCCCGTGAGCGTGGAGGTTACGAGCAACGATCACGCCGAGATGCTGGCGCAGGGAAGGCTGTTTGCTACCTGGGCTGATAACGTCGTTGTGAAAATCCCCGTCATCAACGAATACGGCGAGCCCAGCCTCGACGTGGTTCGGACCCTGGTCGATGAGAGTATCAAGGTCAACATGACCGCCTGCCTCTCCTTCGGTCAGGTTGTCCTGGGGGCGAAGGCCGGCGCGACCTACATCAGCATCTTCGGAGGCCGCGTCTCCGACGAGGGACATGACGCCTCCGAGGTGATTCGCAACTCCGTCGAGTGGCTCACTCACTGGGACTACCCGAGTGAGATCATCGTCGGCAGCATCAGGACCGCCATGGATGTCCAGGAAGCGGTGCTAGCCGGAGCCCACATCGTCACGACACCGCCCAAACTCCTCGAAAAGTTCATCGACCACCACTACAGCCGGGAGACGGTGCGGGGCTTCAACGAGGACGCCCAGAAGGCGCTTGCCAAAATGGCGGAGGCGAAGATGGCGGAGACTGAGCTGGTGACCGCAAAGCGCTCTGAGCTCCGCTAGCGGTCAGCCCCCGCACGCCGGTAGGCGAATGATCTAGCGCTTGCCCCGTCCCTCCTCCAGGGCGCGCTCAGCTGTTTTCCTGCTCCTTCAACGCCCGGGGGCCAGGGCTCAAGGAGCCACGGACAGAATAGACCGACCAGTCGTCGCTAGCTCTACGATTGCTCCGGCGTCACGCGTCGGAGAGTGTACACGTCTGAGCCCATGACCTCGGTAATCTGTCCTGGCAGGCTACGCCAGTCATCCCAAACCGCGCTGATAAACTTACCGGTCAGCCCATCGCTTTGGCTGGAGGCCAGGAAGACAGCCAGCTCAGCGGCCACTCCGGGGGAAACGCCGCCCTCCTGCTTCTGCCGTATAGACTTCTCCAGGTGCTCCTTGCCAGCGGCCTCGCCTGCTTCCATCACCTGGTCCAGCAGCCGAGTGTTGACGGCGCCGGGAGCGATGACGTTAATGTCGATGCCGTATTGCATGGCCTCCTCGGCCAACGTTTCCGTGAGCCTTACCACCGCCGTCTTGGAGGCTGCGTAAGCGCTGAAGCGGGGACGAGGCGAAGCCGCGCCGCCTCCAGCCAGGTTGATCACCTTCCCCCGCCTGCCCTGCTGGATCATGGCACGTAGGACCAGCTGGTTGCACAGAAACGTCCCCCGCAGGTTGATCTCCAGCGTCTCCCACCACTTGCCGGCGTCTACGTCAGCGCTGGGCCCAATCGGCCCGTATATCCCGGCGCAGTTCACCAGAATGTCCACGGCGGAGAATTCTTCTATTGTGAAGTCAACCAACGACTGTACGTCCCTCTCATTGGCGACGTCTGTGGGAAAAGCCCTGACCTCGGGGCCTATGACTGCAAGCTTCTCTACCGTCTCCGCGAGGGCCTGTTCACTTCTAGCGGCCAGGACACACTGGCAACCTTCACCAAGGAACGCCTCCGCTATGGCCCTTCCAATGCCCATACTGCCGCCGGTGATAATGCTCACCTTACCCGTGAGGAGCATCTCCGATTTCCTCATCTCCCGATTCCCCAGTAGAGAAACCCCATCTCTGTGATCCGGTCTCGGTCTAGCGTGTTGTTAGCATCAAGCAGCACCGAGCACCGCATTGATCGCCGGACGGCATCATAGTCAAGCGCCTGAAACTCCGGCCAGTCGGTCAGGATGAGGAGAGCGTCGCTACCGGCGGCCGCTTCGTAGGCGTCGCTGGCAATCTCCAATCCCAGGTCGGGGGGCAGCTCCTCCACGCTAGCGTTGGGATCGAACGCCTTGACCTTGGCGCCTTCCGAAATGAGGGACGCCACTATCTCCATCGCCGCGGAGCGCCGCATCGTGCTGGTGCCGGCCTTGTAGGTAAGCCCAAGCACCCCCACCGTGAGCCCCTTGAGAGAGCCGTGGACCTCCCGCAGCTTCTCCAGGATCGCCCCGTTCTGGCGTTCATTCACCGCCAGCACGCCACGGAGCAGCGAACCCTCGTAGTCGTAGCGCTCCGCCAGGTGCAGCAGCGCCTTCAGGTCACGGGCAAGGGTGCCGCCGGCAAACGCCATCCCCGGGCGCAGCAGCGCCCGCGGGCCGATGCGCTGGTCAAGACGGAGGGCCTCGCCCACCTGTACCGCATCAGCGCCAACCTTCTCACACAGATTCGCTATCTCGTTGATGAAGCTGATGGACGTCGCCAGGAAAGCGTTGATGGCATGCTTGGTCATCTCCGCCGTTCGTAAGCTCACTCGGCGCCTGGGAGCCTCGATCGGGCTGAGAAGGCGCTCCACTCGCTCGGCCGTCTCCGTGTCGTCCGCGCCGATGATCAGCATGTCAGGGTGCAGGAACCGCTGGATAGCCTGACCCAGGCGGAGGTTCTCCGGCACATATGCGATACCATAGGAGGCCTGAGGATTGACCCTGCGGATAACCGCCGCCAGCTCCTCGCAGGTGCCGACCGGCACCTGGCTGCTGATGACAAAGGTGGCGCCCTGCGCCAGGTGGGGCGCCAGGCGCTCACAGGTCTCGAACAGCTCGCTGAGGTCAACCTCATCCTGCTCGTCCACAGGCGTATCGAAGGTGAACAGGACGTAGGCGGCCTGCCGGACTGCCGTCTCCAGGTCAGTGGTGTATTGCAGCCGCCCGGCGGTGACGTTCTCCGACAAAAGCTCGGCCAGCCCTGGCTCGAAGAGAGGAGGGACGCCGCGGTTCAGCTCCTTCACCCGGTCCGGGCTGTTGTCCACGCCTATCACCTGATAGCCCAGGGACGCCAGACAGGCGGACGTGACCGCACCCAGATGCCATATGCCGATAATGCAGACCTTCTCCTCAGCCATCGCCCACCTTCCAGACGGAAAGTTTATCCGTTATCGCTTCCCAGATCACTCTTGCCCAGAAGTCGCCTCGCCGCGATCCGCACAGCCTCATCGGAGGTGTGGCTGGCCTGCCAGCCCAGACGCTTCATCTTGGTTAGATCGAGAAGGAGCTTGGGGACATCACCCGGAAATCCGCGACGGCCGCCGGTGTACTTGATGTCCACGTCGGTGAGGCCCATCTCCTCTATGACTATCTCAGCTATGTTATCAATCCTGGTGGTCGTCCCCGTGCCCAGATTGAACACGTCACACCAATCGTCGGTGTTTCGGTAAGCGCAGAACATCCCTTCAATGCAGTCTTCCACCAGGAAGAACGGCTTCTGCCCCTGGCCGTCTGCCCATATCTCCAGCTCGCTGGGGTTACGCTTCAGCTTCTGAATGAAGTCGAAGATCACACCGTGGTCCATCCTGGCGCCCACGACGTTGGCGAAGCGGAACATCCAGGCCTGGACGCCAAACAGGTGGCAGTAGGCGCTGACCAGCCCCTCACAGGCCAGCTTGGCGGCGCCGTAAAGGGAGATGGGACGCAGCGGCCCCGCGTTCTCCGGCGCCGGGTAGACAGGAGGATCGCCATATAGAGCGGATGTCGAGGAGAAGATAAGTCTGCTGATGCCGTGAGTTCGCATGGCTTCCAGTACGTTATGGGTCGCCAGGGTGCAGTTCTTGATATCCAGGTCCACATCCTGGCCGCCACCGAGAATGTCGGTATTGGCGCCCAGGTGCCATACAAAGTCGTGGCCGCTCATGGCGCTTTTCAGTGTGGCGTTGTCCAACAGGTCGGCCTCTACAAAGGTAAACTCATCCTTGCCAAGCAGACCCTTAATCCTCTCCGTCTGGCCGGTAGAGAGGTTATCGTAGACAGTGACCGTATTGCCCTCAGCTAGCAGCCGCTCGACCAGGTGGCTGCCGATGAAGCCGGCGCCTCCCGTCACGAACTGCTTAGTGGGCTCGTGTTTGGATGTCATCTCTCGGATTGCTCTCCGGCTACGTCGGCCCTTATTACCTGGTAACTTCGACTGCTAGCGGGAAGTTCCGTCGGCCACGCGGGCATCACAGTGACTCCCCGACAGCGCTGGCAGTCGGGCCACTTCCCCCTACCACTCCTATGACCTTTCCCTCTCGGGCCGACTCGTAAATGGCATCGGCCAGATTCAGCGCCTCTAATCCATCGCGCCCGCTGCCCAGCGGCTCGTGGCCGTCCCTGATAGCGCCGACGAACTCCCGCCACTCCTCCTGCCAGCTCTTGTCTTCCCCTCGAAACTCGATGATCTCCTCGCGAAACGGTTTGTCGAACGCCCTCTTGCCCAGGATGACCCGTTCGGTGCCGTAGCTGCCCCCCAGACCTTCAACGGCCACGTAACCGTCGCGACCAAAAACCTCAAAGGAGAACAGATTCCTCCACTGCGTCCAGCTGGCGTGAAGGGAGGCTACCTGCCCCCGCTCCGTGCGGAGCAAGGCAAACACGTTGTCCTCCAGAGGGGCGATAGGCCAATAGCTGGTGGACAGCATGCCTGAAGCCGTCACGAAATCGCCCAGGAACCAGCGGCAGAGGTCAAGGACGTGAAGCCCCTGATCCATGAGTTGCCCGCCGCCGCTGATTTCGGCTTGGCTACGCCATTCGGACTCGTAACCCGGTCGGCCGCCGATGCCGTGACGACAGCGAATATTCATAAGGTCGCCGATGAGCGCCTCCTCTACCCAGAGGTGGGCCTGGCGCAGGCCGGGGTGATGGCGGTAGTTGAAACCGCACTTCAAGGTTAACCCGCCGCGCTGAGCTACGGCTAGCATCACCCTGGCCGCCTCCAGATTGTGGGCCAGCGGTTTCTCGCAGAGCACGTGCTTGCCCAGCTTCAAAGCAGCGGTGGCTATCTCGGCGTGGAGGTGGGGCGGAGTGCAAACCAGGACCGCCTCCACATTGGGGTTATCGACCACCTCTTGCCACCGATCCGTGGCCCTGCACTCGTACTCCGCCGCCAGCCGCTGCGCCGCCGCAAGGTCGATGTCGGCCACGACTATCAGTCGATCACCGTCGGCCTGGCTCACAGCGCGGGAGCGGCGCCGTCCCTGGAGCCCCGCTCCCACAAGACCCACGTTCACCCCATGTTTCACGCCCTCATCCGTCTTTCAGGGTGTGCTTGGCGGCTGAACGGAACCGTTCCCTCAGCAAAACTCTCATGGACATGAAACCCTGGCCCCAGCTGCTCAACTTACTCACATCGCCGGATCTGCCCCGATATGTCTGGGGGACCTCCAGAACCTTGAGCCCTGCTCTTAGCGCCCGCGCGATCATCAGTGGCTCGAAGTTCCAGCCATCATCATCCCACAGGTAAACCCGGTCGGTAACGCTCTTCCAAAAAGCGTTATAGCCGGAGCAGAGATCTGTAAACTTCGTTCCGTAGAGGATATTACAGGTATTGGCTATGACAAAGTTTCCAAGCAGCCGGTGGGGCGGCTTCTCCTTCCACCCCGTAGCGAAACGGGAGCCCTTGACGAAGTCATACCCCGCCAGAAGTGGCTCGATGAACCTGGGCATGTCCTGGGGATCGGTCTCCCCATCGGCATCCAGAGTAACGATGATCTCCCCAGTTGCCTGCTCAATGCCATAGCGGAGGGCATCACCCTTTCCTCGGCCCGGTTGGTAGAGGACGCGAATACCCGGCCTTAGACCCTTGGCTACCTCCACCGTACCATCGGTTGAGTGGCCGTCCACCAGGAGCACTTCGTTCACCTGAGACGGGATCTGAGGCAGCACGAGTGAGAGGTTTGGCGCCTCGTTCAAGCTGCAAATCAGAGCCGTTACAGTTGGCCACTTCTGTTCTCTCTGAGCGGCCGATTGAGATGTAGACGCCGCTTCCGGCAGCGACGAGCCGGGCGGCGGAAGCTTCTCTCCGCTAGCCTTCTTAACAGACATCACTCAACTCTCTTTCATTTAACCGCAACCAGCAGAGGACAAATCATCTCCGCCGCCCACTTGGCTTCTGACGATAGGCTAGTCTCCCGGCATGACCTCTACACTCTCGATGTCTTGAGTGGCCAGCTCAGGTTGAGGCCGCCGCCGGCGCGCAAGGTTGGCCCGTACGCCACCCCAAGAAACGAAGAGCAGCCCCGACAGCGCAACGAAAGCGAGGATCAGCCCGTGGACGGACACGGCAAACGCCAGGCCCAGCGAGGACGTGACCCCCAGCAGCGCCAGCGACTGCTGCGTGAAGAATTCGAACGGCCCGATGCCGCCCAGAGACAACGGTACGGCGAGGGCAAGGTTTGCAACAGCTACTACCAGAAGATACGATTGGGGGCTCACGTCCAGGCCAAAGGCGACACCCAGAGTCCAGTAGGAGGCTGCCTCCATGACCCAGATGAGCCCGGTGAGCACGACGGCGCCCAAGAAGACACGGCCCTCCCTCAAGGCGCGCAGGCCGTGCATGAACAAGTCTAGCCTTTCCTCGACGAACGCCCGGTAGCGCCTGGGAATGACCGCGACGACGGCGCCGATGACGAATAGCCGGACCCGCTCGGAATGGGCTAAGGCAGCCACGACTCCCAACCCGATGGCAAACAGGAGAGCCATCGAGCCGATGAGGATCGTCAGCGAGGCAGAAGAGCCGATGGCAAGCAATCCGACCGAGGCGAGCAGCACCAGGGCCAGGCCATCCAGCACCCGCTCGACTACGATGGTGCCAAAGACGGTCGAGCGGCTCAACCCTTCGCGGCGGCCCAGCGTGTGAGCGCGCCAGAACTCGCCGGCGCGCGCTGGGATGATGTTGTTGACCATGGCCCCAATCATAAGCACTGGATACAGGCGGGCAGCAGAGGTGGCCCGGAAGGGCGAGAGCAGGACCTTCCAGCGGACGCTTCGCACCCACCAGGCCAGAGCCTGCAGCACAAGTACCGGCGCCAGCAGCACGTAGTCCACATCTCCAATACTGCTGGTGAAAGCGCTGACGTCCAGCCGGACGTACAGGAGAACGGAGAAAATACCGGTTACGGCAAGGCCAAGGAGAACCTCGCGCCATCGAAAACGCCTGCCCGCAGCAGGCGCCGCTTCATCTGGGGCAGCCATTGGATTCGGATCACTGGTGGCCGTCAGCCATGTCCTCCCGGCGAAAATCCTTCAGGCTCTTCACCCCGATAGGTCTATCTGGCAAGCGTCTCCGCAAAGCGGTCAGCCTAAACTATCGCCCCCGCGAATTCATAGCGAGGCTATCATAGCGGCGGGAGCGGTGTCAACGACGCGATGTTCTGGTTTTGCACCCTCCAGCGTGGATACGGCCGGGGAGAGTTGGCGCCTGATGTTCCCGTGGCCTTGAAGACGTCAAGGCCGCTCGCCAGGTCCATATGGGGTACCCTGTTCCACACTGATTGACGTTGAACCCAAGCCCGCATAGATCCGCCCAACCATAGCACCCTGAATGCGTGCTGGGACGGTACTGGCAGCTGCTGAGCCGCCCCCTACTCGGATACCTGGAGCCTGCGCGTTTCGCCCGGCCAGGAACGCTGACCGCTGCGCCTTCACCCGCCCCGACGAATGCTGTGGGCTAACCCTCGAAGGCTGCGGCCCCCTCGGGCCAGGGCCCGACTCCAGATAGGTATTTTCGGGGTGAATTCCACAACGGCCCGGACGTGGAAATAGAGCTGCGCGCCCTCTGCCCAAGGAAGGAAGGGCCCGTATGGCTCCACATGTACATTCGCCTGTCCTGAAAAGATCCTCTCCAGGGCGCCTTGCAGGATCTCAGGCGTGAAGAAGTTTACATGCGTATTCTCTAGCAAGTGCAGAGGCATGACGTGATAGCGGAAGAGGAACGGCATTGACGCGATGTTAGGCACACTGATGACAATGTTGCGCCGAGCTATCCTGGCAGCCTCTACCAGAACTAGCTCAAACTCATCGATGTGCTCGATGGATTCGACAAGGATACAGGTATCGAACGCCTCATCGCGGAAGGCAAGGGCGCGGCCGTCCATCAAGACGACAGGACGACCGAGGGAACCCGCCGCTCTGACGACATCCTGGCTGATCTCCACCCCAATGCAGTCACTGCCCCTCTGGTTGAGCCGGTCGGTATAGGGCGCTAGGCCGCAGCCGATATCGAGAATTCGGTTCCCTGATACGCCGGCGATGAATTCGAGCAGCTCTTCGTGCACCGCATCCACGGGCGGACCCGTGTCATAGCCACTGAGATAGATGTCCTTCCGCCGCAGAACGCGGCCCAGCCTGCCGGCTTCTTCAAGCTTCGCCTGGTAGGGTAGCTCTTCGCTCACTGCACCTCTGAGATTCCTCAACACCAGCCGGTTCGGACCCCTGGCAACTCTCAGCCATCATATGGGGAAAGCGCCCGCACATCAAGAAGACCCGTCCCGCCGTGAGCAACCTACGGCGATACCTGTATCACCTGCAGCGCATTGTTCCACATCCCCGTAGCCGCGCTCCGCGCCATTACCACCAGGCGATAGAAGCCCCCGTCCAGGCCAGTAGCGTCCAACACGTAGCCCGAATTAGTGAACTGCTCGCCAAACACCGCCGCCACATCCGGACGCGGCGCTCCGTACGACGCCCCCCCCAAGAACACCGGCGCCGCCCCCGTCGGCGTCCCCGACGAGTCCGACGGGTAGGCGTACACGTGAACCGCATCCACTCCCGATCCGCTGACTGCGCCCTGGTCTATCGCCCATCCTGAGACTTGAAATGTCTGCTGAACCGTCGTCTCCGAAGGCAAATCCAATGCCATGGTTGGAGACGGTACCCGGATCGTCCGGTCCATCGCATTCCACGCCCCCGTCACCGTGCTCCGGGCATACACCACCAGGCGATAGGAGCCCCCGGCCAGGCTGGAGACGTCCAACCCGTAGCCAGAGTTAGTGAACTGCTCGCCATGCACCGCTCCCACGTCCGGCCGCGGCGCGCCGTACGGCGCCGCCCCCAGGAACACCGGCGCCGCCCCCGTCGGCGCTCCCGAAGCGTCGGCTGGGTAGGCGTAAACGTGCACCGCATCCACCCCTGTCCCACTGGCCGCCGCCTGGTCAATTGCCCACCCTGCCACCAGGAAGGGCTGCTGCACGGTGGAGCCCCCGGCGGGCGTGTCCAGAGACATAGGTGGCGCCACTACCCGGATCACCCGGGTCTCGGCGAACCAGCTCCCGGTCAGGGTGCTGCGGCTGTATACCACGATGGTATGGAACCCCGGGGTCAATACTCGGGCGGCCAGGCCAAACCCCGACTCAACAAAACCGGGGTTCCCGAAGAACGTGGCCACGTCAGACCGCAATGACCCGTACGCCGCCGCCCCCAAGAACACCGGTTGCCCCGTAGCCGTGCCGAAGACATCCGAAGGGTAGGCGTAGATGTGGATAGCGTCGATCCCCGTGTCACTGGGCGCAGCGTAGTCCACCGACCACCCGGTGATGTCGAACGGCAGCCCGACCTCGCCGCTCTGTGGAGCTTCGATGGTGATGGGCGTCGGCAGCGAACCCGACGTGGGATCCGTGTGGGCTGGCTGAGGGGTGGGCATGTTCATTCCTTCCCCGAAGCCGTCAAACGGGGGCACCGAGGCAGGCAGAGTCACGGGGATCGGGGGCCACAGATCCACCCCATCAACGACAGGCGGATGCCTCACACACCCTAGAACCAGCTCCTGGTAGGGAAACTGGCTACGGTTGTGGTTGAAACCGTCGGAGACGTTGCAGCTATACTCCCCTCGCAACGGCTCAGCGCTGCTAGGATGGTTGCCTGAGACGAAGCCGTTGTAGCTCCACAGGGCGTAGTACCAGTCCTCCAGGATCGCGGCTTCGCCGTTGCCCACTAGAGGACGCCACTCGGGAGCCAGGTTCCACTTGCCGATGAGGGTCTTCACCCCAAAGGCGATGTTATGAGTGTAGCTGGTGGCTATTGGCACCTGGGCGTCGTTGTAGACATCAGGATCGGTGGAGCTCTGCACCATGCCTATGCCGGCGAGGGGAAACACCCCCGGCGCCGTGATCTGCATGATGCCATAGCCGCAGTCGAACGAAATGAGCGGGGCGCCACCCTCGGCCTGCCGCCAGCTAGCCTCAATCCAGCCGATAGCCTTAAGCAGCGTCGGTGGCACGTGGGGTTGCTGCAGGCTGCGAGCATCGGCTGGCCCCGTCTCCAGAGCCGTCAACCCGAAGTACTGGTGGCCCGGGAAGAGGTTGTTGAAGCCGGCGGCGTTGAAAGCAGCGGTGATGAGCCCGTTAGAAGGCTGAGACCCGCCAACGCTGGAGGGAACGGCACATCCGGCGGCCGAAGCTGGGGGCGGTGACCAGGGGCTGTCCGGGGTTGTTGCCAGGAGGGACAGTAGGGACAGGACGCCCACCGTCATGGTTACTACTAAGAGTTTATTGATCATCGCTGGCCAACCAGCCAATGAAGGTTACCTCAGCATCATCGGCTAAAGCCAAGCGCTGGCGTTGTCCACCAGCGGATATAAGGCTCAGATGCGGCCGGCGCCGTACCGGAAACTCGGCGAATTCCTGAACAACAAGGAGATCGCCCTGGGGCGACCACGCCACAGGAACATCGAACCCCTGCTCCGGTCCCGGTAGCTGCTCCGTCGCTCCGCCAGAGAGAGAGACGTTAAACACCCCGTTCCCGTTGTCACCAGGAGCCGTGCCCAGCGTGATCAACTCTTGCCCGGCGCGCCAGACAGGGCTGAACAGCTCCCGGTCCGTAGGCAAGCCCTCAGCCTCCAGGCGAAGTTGGGAGCCGTCCTCCAGATCCAGCACCCATAGCTCCCATTCCCCTTCCCCCGTCTGATTGACGAACGTCACTCGCTCACCATCAGGGGAGAGCTGCCAGTCGCGAGCGACGCCGTCCACGGTCGCTATCTCACGGCGTGAGGCATCAGCGACGCTGACGGCGAAGATATCGGTGCCCCCTTCCCCCACTTGAGCGACGTAGAATGAGTCACCCGTGGGAGCGTAGGCTAGAGGGAACATTGACACTACATTCTCCATGCTTAGCAAAAGCGATGAGACCTTGTCTGCTAGATTGACGCTGAACAGGCTATATCTGTTACGCTGCCGGTCAATGTTTTGAAACACAAGAGCGCCGCTGTCCGGGGACCATATCGGCGCCAGACGCACGTCAGCCCCTTGGGCTAGAAGCTGAGGTTCGCCACCTGCTCTAGGAAACAGCCAGACCTCAGCCTCGGCACTGGACCCTTCTTCAGGGTTAGAGAGGCTCGGTGGCAGCAGCGTGTAGGCCACCCATCGACCGTCAGGAGAGAGAGATGCGCTGATGCCCCAGAAGGGCGCGTGAGCGATAGTCGCAATAGCCTGAGGCGCATGGAGTTGCGACGCAGGCGCAAGCCAGAGCGTGTCCTCCGTCTCGCCGAACTGGGTGTACAGGAGGGCAAGCTCACCGGCGGGCTCGGGAGCGGGAGGCACACCGGCCTGGGGAGGGG
>JADFKX010000047.1 GCA_022564695.1 Chloroflexota bacterium
CCTGCCGCTTGCTCTCTAGTATGGAGGCTAAAATCGGCCCCATGCACTCGACATAGTTCCGCCGCTCTAGCGAAAAGAAGATTGCGATCGCGGTCTGCCGGGATGACGAAGAACAGCCGCACAGGCGCGAAGCGGTGGTATCTCAAGGCGAAAGCGCCAGCGGAACCCTCAACCAGCCTGTCAATTTCAGCGAGAGCCGTAGCGATCTGTTGATCCACGCTAAGCATTGGCGTCGCATGGTGTATCACTACCACGCTTTTGTCCGGTACGCTTTTGTCCGGCCCCATGTAGTGCATCACTTCGTCGAAGTAGACGTGCTTACTATTCGGCGGTTCGTCCTCCAGGCGGAGGCCTTCGCCCTTGTATAGGCGAAGCCCATTGTCAGGATCAAGGAACACGAGGTCACATTCAGCCACGTCAGTGACAGCGCGTTCCAACCATTCCCTGCGGTCGGCCAGCTTGCGGTTGGCAGGCACCCACTCTTCGAAGTAAACCGGCTCTCCCGGGAATAGGCGGGCCTTGCGAACGCTACGAACGTTCCTTCTTTTGAGTTTCACAATCTTAGAGAGCGAATTGAAAACTTTGGGGTCCAACGCCGCGTATTTATCGGGTTGGCCGAGGTAGCCGGTCTGGTTTCCGCCAGGCTTCTTGTCATCCGGCCTCAAGTACCAAACCACGGCTAGTCGAAGTGACTCATTGTCGTCAGCCCCAGACAGCGCTCGAAGGAGGCTGTATTTGCCGTAGTCCCCGATGTCGCCTACGTACTTGTTCTGCACCGTTTACTCCAACTGCGGTTGGGGCTTCTCACGCACCTCTCGGTCCGAGGGTCTGGACGTACGCATCGTGGTAGTCCATAAGCTACCCCTTCGGCGCCGGCATCCAGGCAGGATCCCTGTCGTCGCCGGGGTTGTTGGTGAGGTTGGTCAGGCCAGAGCCGTCGGCGCTCATGACGTAGATCTCCACGTTTCCGTCGCGATCGGAGGTGAAGGCGATACGAGAGCCGTCGGGCGACCAGGCTGGCCGAGAGTCGATGGCTGGGTTGTTCGTGAGGTTGGTCTGGCCCGTGCCATCGGCGTTCATGACGTAGATCTCGCTATTCTCATCCCGGTAGGAAGTGAAGACGATGCGGGAACCGTCGGGAGACCAGATGGCGAAGTCGTCATCGCCGGGATTGTTGGTGAGGTTGATCAGGCCGGAGCCGTCGGCGCTCATAACGTAGATCTCATTCATGTGGTCACGGCGCGAGATGAAGGCGATACGCGCACCGTCCGGTGACCAGTCGTACCCACCATTGATGAAAGGGTTATCGGTGAGGTTCGCCAGGCCGGAGCCGTCCGCGTTCATCACGAATACGTCGCCAACGCTGGCGCGCTCGGAGGTGAAGGCGATGCGAGACCCGTCCGGCGACCAGACCGGAAACGTGTCGGGCGTGAGGTTGTTGGTGAGGTTGGTCAGGCCAGAGCCGTCGGCATTCATCACGTAGACGTCCACAACGTCATCTCGCCTAGAGCTGAAGACGATGCGGGAACCATCGGGCGACCAGGCGAAGCCGAAAAGGCCGTCACTGTTCGGGTTATTCGTGAGGTTAGCCAGGCGGGAGCCATCGGCGTTGATGACGTAGACCTCGAAACCGGAGCCGAAGGCGATGCGGGCGCCGTCCGGCGACCAGGCGGGGTTAGATTCAAAGGCTGGGCTGTTGGTAAGGCGGGTGAGACCGGAGCCATCCGCGTTCATTGCGTAGATCTCGCCGTTGCCGTCGCGGTCGGAGGTGAAAGCGATCCTGACCGTAGCGGTAGGCGATGGAGTAGCGGCTGCGGCAGGCGATGGAGTAGCGTCGGCGGGCCCTTCCGTAGAGGCAGGCGTGGTAGTTGAAGCAGGGGTGGCATCGGACTGCCCGCCATCGCCGCAAGCGGAGGCCAGCAGGAACACCAACATGGACAGCATCGCCAGCAGTAAGCTGGATACCTTCATCATGTCTCCTATTCTTTTCGCCCTCGTGGCCCGATTGTCTTGAGATACGCATCGTGGTTGCGCTTCGTCTCCACCAGCGTGTCGCCGCCAAACTTCTCCAGCATCGCCTGGGCCAGCACGATCGCCACCATCGCCTCGCCCACCACGCCGGCGGCGGGGACTGTGCACACGTCGGAGCGCTCGTAGTGCGCCTGTATCTCCTCGCCCGTGATGAGGTCCACGGAGGGCAACGGCTTTGAGAGCGTGGAGATCGGCTTCAGCGCCCCGCGCACGACGACCGGCTCGCCGTTAGTGATGCCGCCCTCCAGCCCGCCGGCGCGGTTGGTGGCGCGACGCCAGGGGCGGCCGTCCCACTTCTCCGGCGCCAGGATCACGTCGTGGGCCTGAGAGCCGGGAGTGGAGGTGAGAGCAAAGCCGCCGCCGATCTCAACGCCCTTGACGGCGTGGATGCTCATCACCGCCTGAGCCAGCAACCCGTCCAGCTTGCGGTCCCACATCACGTGCGAGCCGAGGCCGATAGGAACGCCGTCGGCCCGCATCTCGAAGATGCCGCCCAGGGTGTCGCCGGCATCGCGGGCGGCGTCGATGGCTTTCACCATGCGCTCGGAGGCGTTGGCGTCAGCGCAGCGGACGGGCGACTCCTCGACGGCCTCCCAGCCCGGATCGCCCCTACTCGTCGGGGCGGCGAACACGTCGCCGATGGAGACGGTGTGAGAGTGGACGGCCACGCCGAACTCCTCCAGCAGACGCCGGCACACAGCACCCACGGCGACGCGGGCCGCCGTCTCGCGGGCGGAGGCGCGCTCCAGCACGTTGCGGACATCGTCGAAGCCGTACTTCATCGCGCCGGCCAGGTCGGCGTGGCCGGGCCGGAGACGGGTCACCCGCTTCACCTCGCCCTCGAACGGCTCCACCTGCATCACCTCGCCCCAGTTCTCCCAATCGCGGTTGCGAATGAACAGCGCCAGGGGGCTGCCGAGAGTGCGGCCATGACGGACGCCGGCGATTATCTCCGCGTGGTCCTGCTCGATCTGCTGTCGCTTGGAGCGGCCGTAGCCGCCCTGGCGCCGCCGCAGATCGCTCTCCATGTACTCCTCGGTGAGGGACAGACCGGCGGGCAGGCCTTCCACCGTAACGGTGAGGCCCTTGCCGTGCGATTCGCCGGCAGTGAGGAAGCGGAGCTCAGTCATTGGCCCGCCTGCGATCCCGAGCCGCTGGCCGCCGGCGCTTTCGTCCCTTCATCAGGATCGATGGGCAGGGCGGCGCCGCGCTCGCCCAGGCGGTAGCGGCCACCGAAGGCGTCCACGATCTCGGCCGCCGTCCAGTCCTCCCAGTCCACCTCGCGGGCGACCTCTCGGCTGGCGGTGGTGGTGAGGATGCAGGCCCGCTGGGAAGCGCCATCCGGATCGCGGAACGTGGTGTGCACGTCGATGCGAACGGCAACGAGGCTGAGGTTGGGCACATCGTACAGGAGCATATCGGCGATGCGGACGGTAACGGCCAGCCCCTCTTGCAAGGGGCTCGTTATCTCCACCCAACGACCGTCGACGAGGCGGTACTCGCTCTCCACCTGGCATGATACGCGGGCGCTATCCGACTCCACATCAACAAGCTCTAGGCTCTGTACGCCTCGCCACACATCCAGCGCCACCTCCTTGGGCCGCTTCGCGGAGCACCAGTAGGCGATCGACTCCTCCATCATCTGGCGAATCACACCCACATCGCCACCGGCGGCAGCCTTTCGCCAGGCCAGCGAAGCGCGCGTCCCCTGCAGAACGATGTAGCCGACGACCACGAAGATGATGATGATGGCCAGGATGCCCCACTCCACCTCGCTACCCCTCCCTTCCACCTGAGACGGACAGCCCCGTCCGCGCAGCCTTGAGCATCACTTCCAGGGGCGCGTCTGAGCCGATCCACAGACGGAACGACGCGGCGCCCTGATAGACGAGCATGGGAAGCCCTCCCAGGACGCCGGCGCCGCGCTTCTCGGCGGCGGCCAGGAGAGGCGTCTTCGTCGGGCGGTATATGAGGTCGAATACGAGAGCGCCAGACGGAATGAGTTCGATTGGCACGGGCGAGTCCTTCTCTTTCTTCGTGCCGGCCATGCCGACCGACGTACAGTTTATCAGAAGGCGGCAGGAGATAGTGGAGGCGCGCCAGGAGACGAACACGTCCGGCAGTGCGTTGAGTTCGGTGTCCCCGGCCTGCGACCCAAGCTCCTTCACCAGTCTGGAGGCGCGCGAAAAGGTGCGGTTGATGAAGGTGATGGATGCGGCGCCGGCATCTATAAGCGCGACCGCTATCGCGCGGGCGGCGCCGCCCGCCCCCGCCACAAGAACGTGGCCGCCGGACGGATCGAAGCCACCGTCCTCGCGCAGAGCTCTCAAAAAGCCGGTGACATCGGTGTTGTAGCCGTACAGCTTGCCTTCGCGGTTTACGATCGTGTTGACGGCCCCCACGCGGCGGCAGAGGTCATCGACTTCGTCGAGCAGCGGGAGAACGGCCTCCTTATGGGGAATGGTCACGTTAGCGCCCAGCCACTCCGGCGCGCGTAGCCCCTGGATAGCCTCGGAGAGCCCATCATCCGACGTGGGCAAGGCCTCGTATCGGATGTCGAGCTTCAGATGATCGAGGGCAGCCTGCTGAAACACGGGCGAGAGCGACCGTTTCAGGGGATAGCCGATGACGCCCACGTACTTCGTCAACGCAGGTACTCCTCAACGTTCTCCAAGTGCTCCGCCAGCGTCTCCGCGAAAGCGTGGGACCCGTCCTCGTCCCCCGTCGCGACGAAGTAGAGGAAGTTCGTATCGGCGGGCTCGATGACGGCCCTGATGGAGTCGAGACGTGGAGCGCCGATGGGCGTCGGCGGTAGACCGCTGGATCGGTAGGTGTTGTAATCCGAGTCGATCTCCAGGTCTTCCCCCGTAAGTTGCGTCTTCCAGTAACCAAACTCCTCCGCGTTCTCCGGTTCCTCCGCCAGGGCGTACTGCACGGTCGGGTCGGCCTCCAGGAGTATGCCCCGGCGCAACCGCGTCAGGAAGACCTGCGCCATAATCGGGCGCTCGTCCGGCACCTTCGCCTCCCGCTCGATGATGGAGGCGAGCGTGAGGACGCCATGCACGGTCAGCCCTTGATCCAGGGCCTGGCTCCGCAGCTCCGGCGTGAAGTTCTCGTCCATCGCCTCCAGCATCCTCAGTATGACGTCTTCGGCAGTGTCATCGCGACGGTAGAAGTAGGTCGCGGGGAAGAGGTACCCCTCCAGAGGCGTGATTCGCCCCAGCCGCCGCAGGAAATCGAAGTCAAAGTTGCCGGCCACCGCCGCCTCCAGGAAGTCCTCTCGCGAGATCACTCCCTGCTCGTCCAGCGCGTCGGCGATCTCCTCCAGACGCCAACCCTCGATCACGGTGACGAACAGCGACGAGACGATGCCGCGCCGCATGCGGTAGACGACGTTCAGGGCCGGCGTGTTCGGATCCAACTCGTAATCCCCGGCCTGCAGCAGCCTGTCGTACCCCATCAGCTCCACGAGTACGCGGAACTGGATGGCGGATTCGATAACACCCTCATCCTCGAGCGTATCGCCGATCTCCTGCGCACCTTCGCCCTCGTCCACGGAGATGATGACAGGCGTAGGCGCCGGCGTGGGCGGAGTGGCGATGGAATTCACCGGGACCTCGTCCACCAAGCCGGGCGAGCCGGTGATCGTCCACACCGTGGCGGCGATCATCCCCAGGACCAGGACGGTGGCGAGGGAAGCAAGTAAGCGCACGTTCTATCCTGAGGCCGGCCCGCGCTGGCTGTCCAGGTATGCCTGAAGGATGATCGCAGCCGCGATAGCGTCCAGATCGCCCTTGGGGCGGCGCTTGCGCCCAGACGCCCGCCTGCCTGGCCGAGGTAGGCGGTGCCGCGCCTCCGCGGACGTCAGCCGCTCGTCCCAGGTGTGGACGGGGATGTCGAGCCGCCCAGCGAGGGCATCGGCGAGGGCCTGTGCCCGCTGAGCCTGCGGGCCCAGTGCGCCGCTGAGAGAGAGGGCGAGGCCGACGACAAGCTCCTGTGCGTCCTGTTCCCGGGCCAGCCGTGTCACAGCCTCGACAGGGTCGGCTCCGGCATCGATGGTCGTGACGGGGATAGCCACGCGGGTGCGAAGATCGGCGGCGGCGACGCCGATACGCTTCTCGCCGGGGTCTATCGCCAGGATGCGACCGCTGCGGGGTTGCGGCGTCATTCTACGTACCGGCCAGGAGCTTCCGCACTATGTCCGGCGCCTGTTTCAACGCCTCCGCAAGCTTGGCGGGGTCTTTACCGCCGCCGGTGGCCATATCGGGGCGACCGCCGCCACCGCCGCCGGCCACGCGGGCGATCTCGCGGACCAGGGCGTCGGCGCTGAGGCCGCGGGCGATGGCGCCTTCGGACGCCACAGCGACAAACGCCGGTTTTCCGTCGATGACTGCGCCGTAGACGGAAGCAGCTACGCCCTCAAGCTCTCGCTTGGCGCTATCACCGATGAAGCGCAACGCCTGATCACTGGTTGCCTCAACTTCGACTACGCTTACGCTCACGCCCTCAACAACCTCGGGCCTTGCGGGCCCACGTGCCTTGGCGGTCGCACCGCTGGCCAGAGAGCGCTCCAGCCGCTCTACCTTCTTGCGCTCGGCGTCCAGCTCCGCCAGGAGAGCTTCAAGCTTGGTGGAGACGGCCTCACGCGGCGCGCCCAGACGGCGGGCGATCTCGTCCAGTGTGGTGGCCTGGGTGCGCACGTAGCCCTCGGCGCCACGGCCGGTCAGCGCCTCGATACGCCGCACGCCGGCGCCGATGGACGACTCGCCGGTGACGATCAGCACGCCGATCTCGCCGGTGCGCCGGCAGTGGGTGCCGCCGCACAGCTCGGCGCTGAACCTGGGGGCGACGCCCGTACGGGCGCCCGTCTGGGCGGAGTTCACCTCCACCACCCTCACCTCCTCACCGTACTTCTCGCCGAAGAAGGCGAGGACGCCCTCCGCCATCGCCTGGTCGTAGGTCGTGAGGCGAGTGTCCACCGGCAGATCATGACGTATCTTGTCGTTGACCAACCGCTGCACCTCCGCGATCTGCTCCTCCGTCAGCGGCTCCGTGTGTGTGAAGTCGAACCGCAGGTGGTCGGGCGCGACCAGGGAGCCGGACTGGCGGACGTGGCTGCCCAGCACCCTTCGCAGGGCGGCGTGCAGCAGGTGGGTGCCGGTGTGGTTGCGCATCGTGTCCTGCCTGTGCTGCGCGTCCACGCGGGCGGTGACGGTATCGCCGACGGCGATGCGGCCCTCCACCACGCGGCCCCGATGGACGATGAGCCGCTCGGCCACGGTCTGCGTGTCCTCGACGGCGACGCGGCCGTTGGCGGTAACGATCTCGCCACGGTCGCCCACCTGGCCGCCGCCCTCGGGGTAGAACGGCGTCTCCGCCAGGAACAACTCGATCTCGGCAAGAGCCTCCGCGGAGTCCACCTTGTCACCGCCGGAGAGAATGGCGAGGACGCTGCTCTCCGTCTCCATCGTCTCATAGCCGCTGAAGCCCGTCTCAATATCGCCGAGGGCTGCGTAGACCTGAGCAGCGGCCACGCTCTCCGCGCCCTTTCTTGCCGCGCGGGCCCGTCCCCGCTGCTTCTCCATCTCAGCCTCGAACCCGGCCTCGTCCACGCTGAAGCCGCGCCCACGCGCGATCTCGGCGGTCAGCTCCAGCGGGAAACCGTACGTGTCTCGAAGCTCAAACGCTTCCATCCCGGAGAGCTCCCGCGCCCGATCCGCCAAGTCGCTGAGTCTAAGCTCCACTTCTTGGCGCGTGAGATCTGGACTGCGGAGCAGGCTCCGAAGGTTGCTTAGGCGATCGGACACCATCCCCACCACGATTATTGCCCAACCTTCGGTAACACGTCCCCAGTGTTCGGCCGGAGCGTCCTGCGGTGGCCTATCACCTGTATAAATCGTCACTGCCATTTGGTTTAGCTTTGATATTGCGGTGTGGAGCGGCACTACGCCAATGCTGAAAAGACGCCGCTGCCAATCCGGTTCCGCAAGCAAAGCGCGGAGATGTGATACCGCATCCTCAACGGTGCTTGCGATTTCCTCGCGTAGCGGCAGGAGCCCCTCCTCCAGCATTCTGACCCCCCGACTCAGCGTCTCCTCGAACCGCTGCTCCTCCGAGCCGAGGATGTCCAGCACGAACTTCCGCTGGCCCTCCAGCTCCGGGTAGGCGCCGGACATGCCCTTGATGACGGTCTCCGCCACGTCGGTCAGGAACGGCTCCTCCAACCCCAGGTAGCGGCGGCCGAAGTAGACCGCGCGCCGCAGGACACGGCGTACGGCGTAACCGCGCTCCTCGTTCGACGGCATCACCGGCGTCCGCTCGTCGCCGATGAGGAACGTCACCGCGCGGGCGTGCTCCGCCACGATGCGCAGGGCGCGGTCGGTCGCCCCACCCTCGCCATACCTCTTGCCGGACAGCTCCTCGATGCACTTGATAATCGGCGTGAACAGGTCCGTGTCGTAGACGGAGGGTAGCTTGGACTTGTCCTTCCAGTCATCGCTCTCGAACAGAGAAGCCACGGCCATCCGCTCCAGCCCCGCGCCGGTATCGATGTTCTTTGACGGCAGCGGATCGCGCTTGTCCCCATCGCGGAAGTAGGACATGAACACCAGGTTCCATATCTCCAGGAAGCGGTCGCAATCGTCGTGGTCGGGCCCGCAGTCAGGCCCGCAGCCGAACTCGGGTCCGAAGTCGTAGTGCAGCTCAGAGCAGGGGCCGCAGGGGCCGGTTGCGCCTGAGAACCAGTAGTTGTGCTCCTCGCCGTAGCGACGGATGCGCTCCTCGGGCAGGAACTGCCGCCAGAGCTCGGCCGCCTCGTCGTCGTCCAGGTAGACGGCGGCCCACAGCCGGTCCGGGTCCAGGCCGAGCCACCTCTTGTCCGTGACGAACTCCCAGGCCCAGGGGATCGCCTCCGCCTTGAAGTAATCGCCGACGGAGAAGTTGCCCAGCATCTCGAAGAACGTGAGGTGAGAGCTGTCGCCCACGGAGTCGATGTCGCTGGTGCGGAAGCACTTCTGGACGCTGGTCAGGCGCGGCTGCGGGGGCTTAGTCTGGCCCATGAAGTAGGGCTTGAACTGGACCATGCCGGCGCTGGTGAACAGCAGCGTTGGGTCGCCGGGCGGGACCAGGGGGGCGCTGGGCACACGCCTGTGGCCCCGCTCCTCGAAGAACCGGAGGAAGGCTTCGCGGATTTCGTCTGATCTCATCTTTGCAGTAGCCTATCGAACCTGGCTGGCTAGAGGGAATTATAGCGTAGGCCGCCTGAGGCGGACAGGGGCGGGGCGCCAGACACGAGGCGAGAGCACACAATGCCGTGCTTATATAGAGTGTGGCGCCGTTGAAGCGGCGTTCACCGCTTGACAGCCTATACGCTTGTGATAGCATGGTTGTACGCAATAGCCAGCGAGAAACGGGCCGATCAACACTTGACTAGCGACGAACCTCCACATACAAGCGCCTCTCCCCTCTTTTCGATTCTTTTCCCCTTTTCGCCAACAGGCGGCGGCGTTTCTGCGTCTCACCGTATGAACGGTGAGTTTATCGTTCCTCTGGTGGATTAGGTTGAAGATGAACCGTGGACGTCCGGCCCCGATAGGTCGGGGCGGTAGGAGACTATAGGCGTGGCCGAGACGACAACCGGGGCCGACAGGTCGGCCGACGTTCGGCCCGATGCGCTGGCGGCGCTGCAAGTGCAGGCGCGCGAACGGCTACTCGCCTGCGCTCGGCTGATTGAGACCGGCGTCATCATCACCGATCCTGTGACAACGTACGTAGAAGCGGGGGTAGAGATTGGCGCCGGCACCGAGATCAAGCCGAACACCACTATCAGCGGGCGTAGCGTTATCGGCGCCCGCTGCACCCTCGGCCCCAACACCGTCGTCACGGACTCGCGCATCGGCGACGAATGCTCGGTGGTGGCGTCCATGCTGGAGGAGGCCGTGCTGGAGTCCGGCGTAGAGGTGGGCCCGTTCAGCCACCTGCGGCCGGGCAGCCACCTGGAGACAGGCGTACACGTCGGCAACTTCGTCGAGGTGAAGGCCTCACGTCTCGGGCGGGGCACGAAGGTAGGACACTTCAGCTACGTGGGCGACGCCGAGGTGGGCGAAGAAGTCAACATCGGCGCCGGCACAGTGACCTGTAACTATGACGGTGAGAAGAAGAACGTGACCGTTATCGGGGACCGCGCCTTCGTCGGCAGCGACACGATGCTGGTGGCGCCGGTGCGATTGGGCGCAGACTCGAAGACCGGCGCGGGCGCTGTGGTCACTGAGGACGTTCCGGACGGCGCCAAGGTGGCGGGAGTGCCCGCGCGCTCCCTGAGTGGACAGACCAGAAGGCAGGTGCGGAAGCAGGGTGGATAGCGCTAGCTGGGCCGGAGTGTTCCTCCTGGTCCTGGCGGTCATCGTCTTCATGTTTGTGGTCGCCGCTGAGGCGGGTGTCATCGCAGGCGTACGAGAGCGCGCGCTCGGCGAGCCGCCGATGTCGCGCATGGAAGCGCTGCGACGGTTTACTCAGGAGCGGCAGGCAACCCTTTCAGCGCTGGCCCTGGTTCGTAACCTGACCCTGATTGGGATCACGGCCATTACGGTGGCGCTGGTCCTGGAGGAGACAGGGAATAGCTGGAGCGCCGTGGCCATCGCCGCCTTCGCGACGTTAGCCGCCCTTATGCTGCTACAGGCGCTACCCCGGCTCCTTGTCTCACAGAACCCGGAGCGCTGGCAGCGCGTTCTCAGGCCGTTCGTGGAAACCTCACGGCTGCTTTTCGGGTGGCCGGCCCGCCTGCTGGATCTGCCGGTAGCGACGGCCCTCAACTGGTGGCGTAAGCGACACCCTGAGGCGGCGTCGGAGGCGGAGGAGCTGGTCCGTCTAATGGAGGTGGAGGAGGCGGAAACCGGCATCGATGAGTCGGAGAGGCAGATGATCCGCGGCATCATGGAGATGGAACAGACCACCGTGCGCGAAGTCATGGTGCCCCGCATCGACATGGTGGCTGTAGATGTGGAGGACGGGTTCAGCGAGGTCGCCCAGATGATGGTGGAGAAGGGATACAGCCGCCTCCCCGCGTATGAGGACACGGTCGATAACGTGATTGGGGTGGTGTACGCCAAAGAGGTGCTTCGCCACCTAGCCAGAGGCACCTGTCCGGTCAGCGTCCGTGAGCTGGCGCGGCCGGCCCATTTCGTCCCCGAATCGAAAAAGATAGACGAGCTGCTGGCCGAGATGCGCCAGCAGCGGATGTCCATCGCCATCGTGGTGGACGAATACGGAGGCACCGCCGGCCTGGTCACAACCGAGGACCTGATCGAGGAGATCGTCGGGGAGATCGAGGATGAGTTCGACGCCCGCGAGCAACCGGTGCAACTCGTCACCCCCACGGAAGCGATCGTGGACGCCCGCGTAGGTATCGACGACCTAAACGAGATGTTCGATCTGCGCATAGAGAAAGAAGACTTCGATAGCGTGGGCGGCTTCATCTTCAGCAACCTGGGCCGCATGCCGAGCGTCGGGGATGAGGTGAGGGTAGACGGCCTGGTGATGCGGGTGCTGACGGTCATGGGGCGTCGCATCAAGAAGGTCAGGATTACGAAGACGGAAAGCGCCGTCCAAAAGCCTCCCTCCCAGAGCGAGAACCAGACAGGCTAAGGGCGCTCACCTCTTTGGAGCATCGTCAGCACTGTGCTAGAATACCCTGACGCCCATGACCACACCGAACGAACTGAAGTACTGGGTGGCCCTAACCCGCATCGCAGGCCTGGGCCGCGTACGCTGCTCCCTCCTGGAGAGTCACTTCCCCAGCATGGAGGAAGCCTGGAACGCCGATGGCGCCGAACTCAAGGCCGCGGGGTTCGATGGCAAGCTCGCAGCACGCATCGTCTCTAAACGGGCGGAGATCGACCCCGATGCCGAGATGGAGCGGCTGGCCAAGCACAACGTCACCGCCCTTACCTGGCACGATCCGGCATACCCGGCGCGGCTGAAGGAGATCTACGATCAGCCGCCGGTACTCTACGTCCGCGGCCAGCTCACGGCCGCCGATGAGTGGTGCTTGGCCGTGGTGGGCACGCGCCGTCCAACGCCGTACGGTCGTCAGGTAGCGGAAGAGCTGAGCTACAGGCTGGCCCAGAACAGCATCTGCGTGGTGAGCGGCCTAGCCCGCGGGGTGGACTCCATCGCCCACCGCGC
This sequence comes from Chloroflexota bacterium, assembly GCA_022564695.1. Lineage (GTDB taxonomy): Bacteria > Chloroflexota > Dehalococcoidia > SM23-28-2 > RBG-16-64-32 > JADFNQ01. The sequence continues at coordinate 12,214 of JADFKX010000047.1, forward strand.
CGCGCTGGAGGCGGGCGG
>JADFKX010000214.1 GCA_022564695.1 Chloroflexota bacterium
GCGGCTAGTGCGAGACGATCGATCAGCCTGGCGTCGGCCCCCGGCCGGTGCCTCGCCAGACGGGCGCCCGCTTCTCCGCCTTCGACGTGTCCACTAGCGCCCCCGCCCCTAAGCTAGGTGAGCACAACAAGGAGATACTCCAGGGCCTCCTCGGCCTTTCGGACGAGGAGATTGCGGGTCTTCAGGAGCGGAAGATCATCGGCGATAAGCCCGAGTTCGCGGCGGGAGAGGAGCTCATGCGCATGTTCGTCCAGTGGCCCACCACCACGTTTCTGCAGATGGGGGCCGTGGCCGCTCTGGAGCCGGACTACAAGCAGCAGTTGGGGCTGGAGCAGAAGGCCGACGAATAATCGCATGCCGGCCTCTTGACCGGGGGCTAGGGTTAGCCTGTTCTTACGTTCGCGTAAAAGTGAAGGCTTTCTGGAAAAGGAGCGTACCTTGAAGTTCGGTGTACAGGCCACTCAGGCGGGGGCTTCCTGGGACGAGCTCCTGTCGCTCTGGCAGGAGCTGGACGGCGACTCTAACTTCGATCACCTTTGGCTGATGGACCACTTCGTGACCGGCATGGGCGTCGCCACGGGTTCCGAGGGCCCGTGCATGGAGGGCTGGACGGCGCTCGCCGCGCTGGCCCAGGCCACATCACGCGTTCGGCTGGGGATCATGGTCACGGGCAACACCTATCGCCACCCGGCGGTGCTGGCCAAGATGGCGACGACGGTGGACCAGATATCGGGCGGGCGGCTTGAGTTCGGCCTCGGCGGCGCCTGGCACACCTACGAGCACGAGGCGTTCGCCATCCCCTTCCACACCACGAAGGAGCGGTTGGAGCGGCTGGACGAGGCGGTGCAGGTGATCAAGCTGCTGTGGACCCAGACTCGGCCCACGTTCCAGGGGCGCTACTACCAGTTGGACCAGCCGCCGTACAACCCGCCCAACGTACAGCAGCCGCACCCGCCGATCCTCATCGGTGGCGGCGGCGAGAAGCGCACCCTGCGCACGGTGGCCAAATACGCCGACGCCACCAACGTCAGCGGCACGCCGGAGGAGGTCCGACACAAGTACGAGGTGCTGGAGCAGCACTGCAAGGAGGTGGGCCGCGACTTCGGCGAGATCCGGCGCACGATCCAGCTGCTGCTGTTCCTGAACGAGGACCCGGCCTTCCAGCAGCGTGTGGTCCAGGGCACCATGGCGTTCCGTGGCGGCACGGAGGAGGAGGCCCGTCGGTCCGTCCTCATGGGCTCCCTGGACGAGGTAAAGAACGGCGTTCAGGCGTTTGCCGACGCGGGCGTGCAGGAGATCATCGTGGCCCAGTTCCCCCGCTTCCACCGCAACAGCCTCATCCGCTTCTCGCAAGAGGTGATACCGGCGTTCAAGTAGCGTGATGGCACGCGGGCTGCCCAGCGCTCTCATCACCGGCGGCGCCGGACGGTGGCCAGGGGCGATAGCGTAAGGAGGTCTCATTCCCATGACGCACCTCCATCTCTGCTTAAGGCCGCGATCGGCGGCATCACCATACACCTGTACGTCTCCGCTGTCCATCTGTGCTAATCTGTGGCCGCTGCCGAAAGGAGGCTGGCCATGCCCAAGGTGCTGACCGAGACCCGCGACCGCGCCTTCGTGGTCACGATCAACCGGCCCGACGTCCGCAACTGCGTGGACGGCGAGACGGCGGCGCTCCTGTTCGAGGCGGTGGAGACGTTCCGCGTCGACGATTCGCTGGACGCGCTCATCCTCACCGGGGCGGGTCCTTCGACAAGCTCAGGACAGGCTAGCGCCTTCTGCGCTGGCGCCGACCTCAAGGGCAGCGCCAGCCTGATGACGCGGCCGGGCGCGCAGGAGTCCGGGCCGATGGGCTTCTCCCGCATCACCGACCTGGAGAAGCCGACCATCGCCGCCGTGAACGGCTACTGCCTGGCCGGCGGTCTGGAGCTGGCCTGCTGGTGCGACTTCCGCATCGCGGATGAGACGTCGCATTTCGGGGTGCTAAACCGTCGCTGGGGCGTGTCGCTGGTCGACGGCGGCACTCAGCGGCTGCCGCGCATCGTCGGCATGGGGAACGCGCTGTACCTGATCGAGAGCGGCGTCATGATAAACGCCCAGCAGGCGCTGCGCATGGGGCTAGTGCAGGAGGTGGTGCCGAAGGGCGGTGCGCTGGAGCGGGCGCTGGCGCTGGCGAAGGCGATATCGAGCTATCCGCAGCTCAGCCTGCGCAACGACCGCTGCGCCGCCATCGAGGGGTTCTCGCTCACCCTGCCGGAAGGGCTGGAGCTGGAGCGCCGCGTGCACGAGGCGAGCCTAGCCGACCCGGCGATGGTGGAGGGGCTCAGGCGGTATGCCGCCGGAGACCGGCCCGCGCCACCGCGCCCGCCGGGGTAGGGGGCGCATTGCCGTAACTCCGACCCCGCTTTAGCGTTAACCATACGCTGATGCGCACCCTCCCGCTACTGGGTGTCTCACGCAGAACTATGTGTATCGCGTCAGAGGAGGGGGACTGACTTGCCGCCCCATCAGCCGAGCGTCCAAACCAACAGCTGGGGTGCGGCGGAGTCACAGGTAAACTGACGTCATGATGCATCCAATTCTCATTGCATTGCTGCTCGGCTGTGTGGTCATCTTCGCCGCCTGCTTGACCGAGAACGATGTCAAAATGACTTTTGTTAACGAGAGCGATGCGCTCCTTTGCTTCAATCTGTCCTCGGAGTACGGGGCTAGTGGGACCTTCTGCGACAAGATCAAGCCGCGTGCCACCAGCGTGTGGCGTCCCGGATGCAGCACGAGCGGCGAGCGACCCGTGACCGTTGTGCTGAACGCAGGTCAGGGAGGACGCGAGGTTTACAACAGAACCGCCACCTGCAACGAATGGAAAGAGTCAGGGGCTAAGTTCACTATCGAGCAGCGCGGAGATGAGTTCGTGGTTACAGATAGCCTGCCCTCCGAGCTGGACACGCCGATCAGCAACCGCGATTCAAACTGACCCACTGCTCGCCGGCGCACGTCAGCCCTTTGACTTCGCGCCCGTTTCCCCTACCATAGACCTGTCCTGAGCCTGTCGAAGGAGCCGCC
>JADFKX010000215.1 GCA_022564695.1 Chloroflexota bacterium
GGCGGAACTCGCTCCGGTACTCGTCCATAGCCAGTCCCACCAGGAGGTTTCTCTGCGCCCGCCGCTGCATCTCCGGCGGCAGGGCCCGCAGGGTGTCCACCAGCACCTGATACGCCGGACGCTGGGCGATGGTCTCGATGATGTGACCCTGAACGCCAGTGATGGTCCAGGTCTCGCCGATGGGAGCGGCACCCTGAGAGACGATGGTGTGGACAGTATAGGGGCCGCCCAGGGCGAGGGCCACGAAGCCGTTGTCATAGACATCGCCGTTCAGGAACAGGTGCGTGCCGCGCAGTCGGGGGTCGCCCGAAGCGAGCCCGCCCACCAGGGGCGTTCCGGGGTAGCCTTCGGAGAGGCCGCGCACCAGCGCCTCCGCATCCATCGTGAACGGGTCGGCGAAGAGGAGCCAGGCGCTAATGCCTTCCGGCGCGACCCCGGTAAGCCGGTGCCAATCCTGGGGCGTGCGGCAGCTCTCCAGGTCTTCCTGGGTCAGGTGGACGGCCGTCAGCTCCGCCCCGGGCAGAGAGAAGGCCAGTAACGCCAGTGCCGGCTCTCCCTCTACCTCCCTGCCGGCGCCGATGACCCCCTGGCCGGAACAGCCCACCAGGAGGCGGGCGCCTGTGAGCTGGTGTCGTCACGGTACTCCGAACTGGCGAACAGCAACGCCAGGTGCACCTCGTCCTCTCCCGAGTGGAAAGGTATCTGGCCGATCAGGTCGTTCAGAGCCTCCCGCCAATCGGGACGCTGGGCCAGGGCCGCGCCCGTCTTCATGTTGCCTCCCCGTTGCGGTTCGAGATGCGCTGCCGGCTCGCTGTTCTTCTAATGAGCCGCACCGCACGATCGTAAGTAAGGTAGTTCCAGGCCCAGTTTACTAGCACCAGCGTCCGGTTGCGGAAGCCGATGAGCCACACCAAGTGCACCGTTAGCCATATCAGCCAGGCGATGAAGCCACTCAGCCTCAGGCCGAAGACGTGGGCCACGGCGGCGTTGCGGCCGATGGTGACCATGGTGCCCCAGTCCTTGTAGACGAACCGTTTTGGCGGCTTGCCGGCCAGGCTGCGCAAGATGTTTTCTGCCACCAGGGCGCCCTGCTGAATAGCTACCGGAGCCAGCATAGGATGCGGCGGGGTCTCCGGGTCGCCGACATGGGCCATGTCCCCAATAACGTAGACCTCCGGATGGCCGGGCAGATGCAGCGTCCTAGAGACAATGAGGCGGCCACCTGAGTCCCTGGCTGTGAGCACGGCTTCGGCCAGGGGCGGCGCCCGCATACCTGCCACCCAAATCACGGCGCCGGCCGGGATCATCTCGCCATTGCTTAGGGTGACGCCGTTCGCATCAGCGTCAGCCACTGGCGCTCGCAGACATATCTCTACCCCTAGCTCGCTCAGTTTGGCCAGCGCCTTAGCCTGTAGACCGGGGGGCATGCCAGGCAGAATGCGGTCGGTGGCCTCCAGAAGGATGATATGTGCGCATGAAAGATCCAAATCCGGGTAATCGTGTGGCAGGACATGTCGCCGCAGCTCGGCTAGGGCGCCGGCCAGCTCCACGCCTGTGGGCCCGCCGCCCACCACGATGAGCGTGAGTAACTGTCGGCGACGATCAGGGTCCTCCTCAGCGGACGCTGCCTCGAAGGCGCCGAGGATTTGGTCGCGCACCCCCTCAGCGTCGTCCAGGTCGCGCAGGGCGGAGGTCACCTGCACAACCGAGTCTAGGCCGAAGTAGCTGGTGGTGCTGCCGGCCGCCAGCACTAGGTAGTCGTACCTTATCTCGCCGGAATCGGTAGTGACAACGCGGCGCGTGAGGTCAACGCCCGTGACCGTGCTCAGGCGAAAGCGTACGTTGGGAACGCCGCGGAGGATATGGCGTATGGGCTGGGCGATCGCTTCCGGCTCTAGTCCGGCGGTGGCTACCTGATACAGGAGCGGGACGAAAGTGTGGTAGTTGTGGCGATCAATGATGATCACGTCCACGGGCGCGCGGCTCAAGCCGCGAGCTAACCTCAGGCCACCGAATCCGGCACCAACTATGACAACCGACGGCCGGACCCCGACGGGCTCTTCCATGGCTCCTTTGACATCCTGGCGTTCGGCCACGGCTATGGCCGCCCGAGAGCTCCCGCCCGCCTACGTTTCCTGACTCTTGCTTGCTATAAGCTCCACCTCGTTGCCGTCCGGATCATCCACGTACATCCCCTTCAAGGCCAGGAAGGGATGTTCACCGAAACGCACCTCGAAGCCGAGGCTTTGCAAGCGGTCGGCCTCAGCCTCGAAATCCTCCGGCGCAAGTTCAATTCCGATGTGATGCAGTGGTCGCTGTGTGCGCTCACCGGGGAAAGCCGGAGCGCCTTGGGGCAGCGGCACCAGCACGATCTGCTGGGGGGAGCCAACCTGAGACTGCCCCACCTGGAGGAAGACTGCACCCCTGAAGTCGGGTGGAGACATCACCCTCAACCCCAGAACATCGCGATAAAAGTGCAGCGACCCCTCTATGTCGTGGACCCAGATCACGACTTCCGTGAGGCCCCGGATCTCCGGCATGACGTTGCCTCCGTTCGAACTGTTCCTCGCGTGTAATGGTAGCACGCAGGCACCCGCATCACCGCCGCGATATATTCTATCGGGTGACTGCAAAGGACATGGCAGCGTTTCGGAGGACGGCGAGGCTCATGCCAGAGCAGGGGCTGTGAGTGCCGGACGCAGGCACTTGGCCGTCGCCTTCTCCAGTGGTGAGGGGTTTCACAGAGCTGGTCACTGATGTTCACCCAAGGGCGAAATCGGAGGATGGTGAACTCGAAGGCTCTATCGTCGACCGAAGCGACTGGTCACCGAAGTTCGGACGCGGCGCCTCACACGCTTTCCGTCCCCGCTAAACCGCTCTGCCATCTGCGCCGTCCGGCTGCACAATGCCGAAGCGTTCTCGCCAGGCAGGTCTCAGCAGCCCCGTCTTGCTCTGCCCTAGCAGGCGCTTGATCCCGGCCGGATCGTGCTGGAAGGCCCGAATGGTGCCCAGCCACTTCACACTCTTGTAGCCCTGGAG
>JADFKX010000216.1 GCA_022564695.1 Chloroflexota bacterium
GATGACATTGTTAAACCTCCTCGTTTACTGTCATATCTCATACTCATTAGTGCCAGTATATACCTATATCTGCCAGCCGTCAACCTGAGGTGAGCTGTGGCGCTACCCGAAAGGCTCCTGACGCTCCACCGCTAGACATTCCTACCCCGGCGGGACCTCAGCCGTGAGCGGTATGGCCCGGCAGGTCTCTTCGGCCTCCTCCTCCCAGACCACTAGGTGCCCTGGTTCGTGGGTCAGAAGGTAGTACTCCCGCAGCTTCAAGTAGAAGGCCTGAGCCCACTCGGGTCTGAGCATCGCCGTGGTGAGCCCCTTCTCGAATCCGTAGGCAAATGCGGCCTCGCACTCCGCCGCCGCGTCCTGCCCCATCTCCGTCGCCAGCTCGGCGTAGTACGTCCCACACCAGATCGCCACAGCCTTTTCCCTCAGGTCGGCCGGCGGCCCCTGGCGCGGCAATCGGCAGTCCGGACACGAACAGGCGCCGTTCCGCTCCTCTACTCCACTGCTGTCCGATTCGTGCTTCATCGCATCTCCAACCCAAGATAAAACTAGGCCTCCCCGCTTACCGGGAAGGCCTTAGAGACACTAACTCACTAAGGTTTTGTCGCCTTCACTGGGACGACCACATCCTTCCCTCACGGGCCGGGGTGGAGCACCGTAGCCGTCGTCGGCTCGGTTGCTGGACGGGTCATCGAGCCCGGACTCTACCCGCCACTCTTGATACTCTTCAGTTTGACTATATTATAGCAGAGAACCTATGCAAACCGCAACCTCAGTCCTCACTCTCATGCTTCACTCAGTTCAGTATCCCGTCACGCCAAGCCTCGATCTCCATTGGATCCAGCCGTTCGACCTCGGTCAGACGGTCGAGGCCAGCGTCAGCAGAGATGACGCGCTGAACCCCCAACCGCCTCATGATCGCAGCATGCAGCAGGTCCCGAGCGCCGAGCTCAGGGAGCTCGTCGGCGAGCAGCGCTGCCTGCTCGACATCGATGGCCTGAACCGGCTCCACCCGCTCCCGCATGAGGTCTGCGAAGCGGTGGAAGACATCCCTTCCCTCAGGCCAGAGGCGTAACGCCAGGTACCGGTGGAGCAGCTCCTGCAGCACCTCCGCATCGATCAAGAACGCCTCTGGCCGCTCAGCAGCCAGCATCAAGACTTGTGCGCAGGGCTCCTTAAGGCGGTGCGGGCGCCCCGCGGCATAGATGGGAACGTTGGCATCAAGAAAGGTCGGCGGGCTCATAGGTGCCCTCAAGTTGACGGCTGAGGGTTGCGGGATCAGGGACGTCCTCTACCGCGAGCCGGGCCAGCTCCCGGGCAGCACGAATACGGCGTTCGCGAAGGGCTTCCTTGTACGCCTCGTCGATCATCTGGCGCACGGCCTCGGACACGGGCACTCCTCGGCCCTGCGCCAGCTCCGATAGCTTGCGCCGGCGCTCGCGGTCGAGGCGAACCTCGAGACGTTCCGTTACCATGTGCGACACCTCCGTTCGTACGTTATTGTACGGCATATCGGCACCGGACACAAGCTGCGTGATGTTTCAGGACATACCCTAATCCATCTTAGCCATGGCTGTTAGGCGACCAGTGGCGAGGGGCGCTCAACATGCGCGAGCCCAATAAAGTAGACAATGTAAGAGCCTACTTGTCGGACACCAGCCGATCCCGTTGGCCCATCCGAAATAGTCAGGTTGCAGGCTGGGTAAGCCTGCGCTATATTATAGATATGATGAGTACTATTACAGAGTTACACCAGGGAGATGGGCCGACCTGTGCGGCCCTAACTAAGAGTGGCAACCCGTGCCGACGGAAACCGCGGGAGTCAGGCCACTGCTTTTCCCATGACCCGTCGACCAAAGACGAGCGTGACGCGGCAAGGGTCAAGGGAGGCGAGAACTCGTCTCGGGCCGCTCGGTTGGAGGAGCTCTTGCCGAGCCATCTTCGCCCAATGTTCGACGGGTTGGAGGCGGCGATGAAAGAGTTACGTGAGGGCCGCCTCGACCCCCGCCAGGCAACGGCGATGGCATCTCTCGTCGGCGCCATGTTGAAGGTGCTTAAGGCGGGTGAGGAGGAGGCAAGCACCAAACTAGCTCCGCAATTCATCGTCAGCAACCTGAAGCAGTGGTATGCCGAACTCCGCTCGCTGCGGCAGTTGACGCCTAGACTGGAGGTACCGCCGGAGGAGGTTGATAAGATGGAGGAAGACCTGGACGCCTTCGAGGAGCACTACGGCAGAAACATCAAGCGCCCGAAGGAGGTTCTGTGAGCCAACGCGGCCAGCGTGCCGCTCCCATTGCCCGCCGCTGACCCGTCGCTCGCCTGCGAACGCGGCATGAGGCGTTGCGCCTCGACCGGCCACTCGACTCTGAGCGGGCCCGCTCGCCCACGGATGCGCTGTACAGGGTGAGTGGCTGCTGCAATAGCGGATAGCAGGGAGGACGTGCCCGAAGGGCCTCCCGATGCAACTTTCGGAATCCCTGTAAGCAGTTCTTAATGGACACCAGCTGGATTGCATTTGCTCCCCAGGAAGCGGTATGGAACGGCCCAGGGGAAAGGAGCGTGTAGTGCCGCAAGAACCTACAGCAGCGGAGGTTCAGGCGGAGGCCGGTGTGTCGGCTCGCATCTAGCGGCCCCCCTCAAACGGAGTCGGTTCCTACGGATGGAAGCAACCCGCCTATCGAGCGCGGTTCGCCCGATGTTCCGAGGCTCCCAGGCCGTTAGCTCGAAGGATCTCCCGATAGAGCTCTTCCAGCATCATGCGAATGGCATCGGATGCCGGCCGGGCTCCGTCCTGACTGCGGCCCCGCGGCTTCGTTGCCGAGCCGCCCAGCAGGTACGCCAGGTCGGGACGCAGTTCCCGACAGTCCTGCCTGTTCTGTACGACGTTAATCGCCAGGGATATGACGTCGGAGGCGGTGAGTTGCCACGACATTCCACCGGACAGACCGGCGCTCGACCGATTGTGCCGGCCTCCTGCACTGTCGGTCATCGCCTGGCCACGCCAGCCGGCCGCTGCCCCAGCGGCTTAACGATCA
>JADFKX010000217.1 GCA_022564695.1 Chloroflexota bacterium
TCTCTGGTTAGATTAGGGTAGAGCAACGCTAGGAGCAAATCAGCGCTAATCGATAAACTTATTGTCCGTATTTCCCTTGACGATGGGACCGCGACTGGTTACGCTATCGAACAGATTTGCGCAAGGAAAACTGTCCCTAGCGAAAGGAGGCAGGCCATGCCTGTATGGATGCGCCGCCACAAGCTGTTACTGATAGTAGGGGCCATGTTCGTAGGCCTCTTGGTATTCGCCGCCTGCAATGGCGACGATGACGATGGCGTTACGCCGGCTGACGAGACGCCAGCGGCGACGGACGAGACGCCCGCGGCAGCCGCGGAGGTGGAGGCCCTGGCCGCCATCTGTTTCCCCGAGAGCTGCCGAACCGCCCTACGTGAGGCGATAGAGCAGGGGCTCATCGACCAGTTCATCTTCGTGGACGGCTCCAAGTCCCAGGAGATGTTCGATGACATAGGGGTGGAGAACTTCGAGGGGATGTCCGGAACAGCACCGGGGGCGGCGGACCCGGACCTAGCTCAGGCGTTTGAGGATGCCTATAACGCCTCGGAGTTCGGGCCTATTCCGGCCCTGCCGTTCCTGCGAGAGTCGTATGACGCGGTGTACCTGATCGCCCTGGCGGCGGCGGCCGCCAACTCCACGGATTCCGCAGACATCCGCGACAACCTGCGGTACATAGCCAACCCGGCGGGTGAGGTGATCAACCCGGGCACGGCGGGGTTCACCACGGCCCTGGAGCTCCTCGACGCGGGTGATGACATCAACTACGAGGGCGCCGCCGGTCCCCAGGACTTCGACGCCAACGGCGACGTCGCTAAGGGCGCCATCGAGATCTGGAAGATAGTGGACGGAGAGATCACCGTTCAGAGCAGTGAGGTGTCCGACCTGGGAACGGCGGCGGAGGGCACGCTATCGCGGGCAGACACGACACCGACGGATCCGCTGAAGATCGGCATCCTGGTGCCGTTCACGGGCGACCTTTCGGACTTCGGCCCCGCCTTCTTCGATGCGGCGAAGCTGGCCGCCCAGGAGATTAACGCGGCGGGCGGCGTGTTCGGGCAAGACATCGTGCTGGTTGACGCCGACACGGGAACCGTGGAAGCAACAGGTGTAGAGTCAGCCAACACGTTGATAGACGTTGAGGGAGTATCCGCGATAGTGGGAGCGGCGTCCAGCGCCGTAACCCTGCCGATAGCCGAGTCGGTTACGGGCCCCGCCGGTATCCTGATGATATCGCCATCGTCGACCTCGCCCGCCCTTACCGCGGTCACCGATAATGACTTCCTGTTCCGGTCCACGATCTCGGACGCGGCGCAGGGGGTGGTCCTGGCGGAACTGGCCATAGATCTGGGCTTTACCGTCGTATGTACGTTCTTCGTCAACACCGCCTATGGTGAGGGGCTTTCGGACCAGTTCAAGGAGACGTTCGAGGCGCTCGGCGGCACCGTTCCCGCAGCGGTACCTCACGAGCAAGAGCAGACGAGCTACACGTCAGAGCTACAGACCTGCGTGGAAGGGTAAGCGTAGAAGTAGCGCCTAATCGAGAGAGGGGCGGGAGCATGACTCCCGCCCCTCTCTTATTTATTGTGTAACGCGCTCAACCGGCGGGAGCGTGCGGATCAGCCGATTCAGCTTCGACGGACGTACTACGGCGAAGGCGATCGACCCAGATGGAGACCCTGGGCACCTCCGGCAGAAGACCCTTGGGCCTGAGGAGCAGGAAGACGACGATGAGCGCGCCGATGGCGAAGTCGCGGATGAAGAAGATGCGGGTCTCCAAGAAATCCGGCAGGTCATAGGCTTGCAGCAGGATGGTGATACGCCAGAAGCCCCAGACTATGTAGGTCCCCAGTATGGCGCCCTTGTTGTTGCCGCTGCCGCCCACAATGAGCATGGCCCAGAAGATGAAGGTGCCGAAGAAGTGGTTGAAGTTTTCCGGGGAGATGGCACCCCTCTGGTAGGAGAAGACGGCGCCGCCAATGCCCATTACTACGGCTCCCAACACGAAGCCCTGGGCCTTGAAGGCGAAGACGTTCTTGCCGCTGGCGGCGGTGGTGAGTTCGTCCTCACGGACGGCGCGCAGCACACGACCCCAGGGCGACCGGATACCCCTCTCCACGGCGATGAACACAACGATGAGAATCACAACTGCGATGCCGAAGATGACGAACTTGTAGTCGCCCGGGTCAACCAGATCGCCCAGGGGCCTGGGGATACCGGGTAGCCCGCGAGTGCCGTTGACCAACCCCGACTCCTCGATAGTGATTCGCCGCAGGAGCTCGGCGATGCCGATGGTGACGATGGCCAGGTAGTCCTCCCGCAGGCGCAGGGCGGGTATTGAGACGAGGAAGGCGAGCACGCCGCAGAACACGCCCGCACCAGCTATGCCTACCAGGAAGGGTAGCCATTGATCGCTGTCCAGGAAGGGGATAAGGTTCAGGTCATCGCCGAAGCCGCCAACGTACTGGATGAACTCGCTGTCGGCCGGCCCCTTGGTGATGATGGCGGCGGTAAACGCGCCCACCAGGAAGAACGCCATGACGCCGAAGTTGAAGATGCCCGTATAGCCCCAGTGGATGTTCAGGCCCAGGACGAGCAGGGAGAAGATGGCTACAGAGGTACCGAAGGTCACCAGAAAGCTGAGGACCGAGTCGAAATCGCGGCTGCGCTCAGCGGGCATGATGATGATGGCCGCGGTTACGGCTCCGAAGGCGAGAGGGGTTATGAGCCGGTCGAGTTTCATCAGGTCTTCGCCCCGAACAGGCCGCGCGGACGCAACAACAGGATCAGGATGAGGATGATGAAAGCGACCGAGAACTTGTAGCCGGGGCTAATATCGATCACGTCCTGAGCGACGGTCACCTCCTGGGTAATGCCGACGATCATCCCGCCGAGGAAAGCGCCCTGAGGGCTGCCGATGCCGCCGAGGATGGTGGCGGCGAACAGGGGGAGAAGAAGGACGAAGCCCAGCTCCGGCTTGAGCTGGGCCTGTAGGGCCAGCATCACCCCGGCCGCGGCTACCAGCGCTC
>JADFKX010000218.1 GCA_022564695.1 Chloroflexota bacterium
TCGCCGGTGATGTACCAGCCGTTACGGAACCGCGACTCGTACAGCTCCTGGTTGTTCCAGTAGGTACGGAACATGGAGGGCCAGCCGGGGCGAACGGCCAGGTCCCCCTCCTCGCCCGGCGGCAGTTCGTTGCCGTCATCGTCGATGATGGCGGGCTCGATGCCCGGAAAAGGGCGGCCCATGCTGCCGGGACGGATGTCCATTGCGGGGTAGTTAGCGATCAGGATAGACCCCGTTTCCGTCTGCCACCAGTTATCGTGGATGGGCAGGCCGAACGCCTTCTGTCCCCAGAGGACGCCCTCCGGATTGAGCGGCTCGCCGACGGAGCAGACGTAGCGAAGGCTGCTCAGGTCATGTTTCCTGGGCAGCTCCTCGCCGGCCTTCATGAGCATGCGGATGGCGGTAGGGGCAGTGTACCAGACGCTGACGCGGTACTTCTCGATCAGGGAGTACCAGTGGCCGGCCGCGAAGCCGCCCTCGTACACCAGGCTGGTGGCGCCGTTGCTCCAGGGCCCGAACATCCCGTAGGAGGTGCCTGTGACCCAGCCGGGGTCAGCGGTGCACCAGTAGATATCGTCATCGTGCAGGTCCAGAACGTACTTGGCGGTGGCGTAGTGGCCCATGACCGCCATGTGGACGTGGGCGGCGCCCTTGGGCTTGCCCGTAGTGCCGGAGGTGTAGTGCATGATGGCGTAGTCCTCCGGATCGGTGGCCTCGATCTCGAACTCCTCCGACTGCGCATCGAATACGTCGGGCCAGGCGACGGTGCCTTCGGGGACATCACCGCCGCCCTGGCGATCGAGGATAACGACGTGCTGGAGCCGGGGAAGGTCGGCGCGGATATCCTTGACGCGGGCCCAGAGGTCAGGGCTGGTTAGGAGCACCTTCGCTTCGCTGTCCGCCAGCCGGTCGCGGACAGCGTCGGGGCCAAAGGCGGAGAAGAGGGGGCCGATGACGGCGCCCAGCTTCAGCGTGCCGAAGACGGTGAAGTAGAGTTCCGGCACGCGCTCCAAGAACACGAATACGCGGTCTCCCTTCTCCACGCCGAGAGAGCGCAGGGCGTTTGCGGCTTTGTTGGAACCGGCGGCCATCTGGGCAAAGGTATAGGTCTCGGCCCGGCCGTCTTTGGCCTCCCAGAGCATCGCCACCTTATCCTTCCGATCCGTCTTCAGGTGGCGGTCTATGCACTCATAGGCGATGTTCAATCCGCCGCCGGGTAGGCCATCCAGCTCTGCGCGGATATCGTCCCAGCGGAACGCGTCGCCGGCAGCCTCGTAGCCGATAAGGTTAGGGGTGACCGGCATCCGTTCCGGCGGCGGCTTAACGATCGGCTCGTAGTTCATCGCTCTCCCTCATCAATAGCGACGATCATGCCAACGATGCTCCTCAATTTAGCGCAGGCCCCTCACGGCGTCAACGAGCCCTTCGACAGGCCTGCCTGCCGGTAGGCAGGCTCTCCGAGCGGAGCATCGGAGTCCGCAAAGCAGACAGGACAGACTTTAGGTTGCGGCTCAGCGGGATAAGGAATTCTAAACCTGTTCTAAACGCGCGTTAAACGGCGGTATCTAGTGAACCGGGTAAAATCATATCGGGAGCAATGACTGCATAATGGTATGGAGGCCTCTACTCACCATAGCACTGAGCTTATCGGTACTGGGCGCTTTCGCCTGTGGAGCAGCGAGTGAGGACGCCAGCAGACTAACGCTGACGGCCCCGCCGGAAACGCCCGCGCCGACGGCCCCACCGGAAACGCCAACGCCGACGCCCGCGCCGGAAACACCCGCGCCGACGGCAGCAGTTACCACGCCTGGTGCCAGCTATGACGACATCTCGGCCACCTACCAGGGAGAGAGCCTGTTTGTTCCCTTGGACAACCCCATTTTCATCGCTGCTGACGAGGCAGACTTCCTTGACGCCGGTGACCTTGTTCTGGGGTTGACCATCGCTGGCGAAAGCCGCGCCTACCCTACCAGCATGATGACCTACCATCACATAGTGAACGACACTTTTGGCGGTAGACCCATTCTGGTTACCTTCTGAATACTCTGTAACTCAGGGGTCGGGTTCGACCCCGTGGTTGAAGGTCAGACCTACACGTTCGAGGTGTTCGGCTTACGACAGGGCGTCATGATCATGACTGACCGGCAGACCGGGAGTGTGTGGACTCATCTTGATGGGGAAGCCACCAACGGCCCCCTGACGGGAGCCAAAATGGAGATCATCCCCATTCTGCTTACTGTCTGGGAGGATTGGGTTACCCTTCACCCCGATACGCTCGTCCTATCCGATGACACCCCGTTCAGATCGCTCTACCAAGACGTACTGGCTGGACTGTCCGACCCACAAGCCGACCAGTACCTGCTTTATGGGGACGAAAGGCTGGAGCCAGAGGAGCTGGTGTTGGGCGTCATGACCGGGGGAAGCTACGCGGCGTATCCGCTGTTCGTCCTGACGGAGACAGACGGGGTCGTTAACAGCAGCGTGGGTGAGCGGCCCATCGTCGTCTTCTACGATGCCAAGAACAACAGCGCAATCGCCTTCTCACGTCTCGTAGACGGTCGGGAAGCGCAGTTTAAGGTTGTCAGTAATGAGCCTTTTCGAGCCCGCGACAGCGTCACCGGCAGTACGTGGGACATCACAGGACGTGGCGTATCGGGATCCGGCGAAGGGACAAACCTTAACTTTGCGACTTCGTACCTGAGCGCGTGGTACGGCTGGTCCGGGTACCACCCGTCAACCGTTATCTACCAACTGCCTCAGTAACCCGCCGCCATCCCGGTGTGTCGCTTCAGGTTGTATACGAGCCCTTCGACAGGCTTCGGTTGCGGCGGCTCCGCCGGGCAATCTATCATGGAGGCGAGGTCGTAAAACATATTAGCGATGGGCATTATAGAGATAGGCGGCATAAGCATATTCCTAGCCTTCGCGGCGGGGATTCTCTCAGTCCTTTCCCCGTGCTTGCTGCCTCTCGTC
>JADFKX010000048.1 GCA_022564695.1 Chloroflexota bacterium
CATCGTCGGCATCCTGGCAATCAAGCGCATCGTCTCAGTGGACATCTAGGAGGTGGAGTGATGGCACTAGCAACAATAGCAGCACTGACCGCGTTCCTGGGCGTCCTCATGATCACTATGTCCCTCGCCAGCCGGCGGCGGGATAACCCGCTGAGCGCACGCGTCCGGAGCCTCGCCGCCTACATGCCGGAGGACGAGACCAACGATATGACGCGCCCATTCTCACAGCGCATCGTATGGCCGATCTTCGAGGGTATCGCCAACGCTTTCGCAAAACTGCTGCCCTCTACATTCGTCGACCGCGTCCGGTACCTGCTGACCCTGGCGGGGAATCCGTTCACTCTGAGCGGCTTCCTCTTCCTCATGGCCGTCACGGGCATAGCTGTCCCCGGAATGTTCTTGGCCCTGATGCTACTCGCGGGCAGTGGTATAGGCGCAATCCAGATACTGGGCTTGCTCGCCTTCATCGCCGCCGGGCTTTACGCCCCTTATTTCTGGCTGGCGAAGCGGGTAAGCCGAAGGCAGAATGAGATTCTCAAGAGCCTGCCTAACGCACTGGACCTGATCACGACTTGCGTGGAGGCCGGCCTGGGCTTGGACTCCGCCTTCGCCAAGGTGGCGGAGCGTCTGCCGGGCCCCTTCGGCGACGAACTGGCCCACGCCCTGCGAGACATGGCTCTGGGCCGCAGCCGCCGTGACGCCCTTCGCGAAATTGGCGAGAGAACCGGCGTACCGGACGTCATGACCTTCATGGCTTCCATCATCCACGCCGAAACGACCGGCTCATCCATCGGCGATGTCCTCAGGGTCCAGGCAGACCAGATGCGTACCCGCCGACGGCAGCGGGTTGAACAGACCGCGCAGAAGATACCCATCTATATGACCTTCCCTCTGGTCCTGTTCCTGCTCCCCTCTCTATTCATTGCCATCCTGGGTCCCGCGGCGATCCAGATACTGGACAACCTGAGCGGCTAAACTTAACACTTCCCTTACTGCCTGCCGCGAGAGCCGGGCCTGACGAAAATCGGGGCCGGCTCTCGTTCTTTGCCCTCCCCGCTGGCCTGACGATATACTGAAGGGTGACGCCCCGCGACCTACTAGAGGAGGCACCCCAATGGCAGTAAAGATAGGCATCAACGGTTTCGGCCGCATTGGCCGCCAGGTGTTCAAGGCGATCCACGACTTCCACCCGGACACGCTCCAGGTAGTAGCCATCAACGACCTGACCGACCCCCAGACAAACGCCCACCTGCTGAAATACGATAGCAACTACGGCCCCTTCCCCGGCGACATCAGTGCCAGCGACGACGCCATCACGGTTAACGGCCAGTCCATCAAAGTCCTGGCCCAACGCGACCCTGCCCAGATCCCCTGGAAGGACCTAGGCATAGAGATAGTCGTAGAGTCCACCGGCCTCTTCACCGCCGCCGAAAAGGCCCGCGCCCACATCAACGGCGGCGGCGCTAAAAAGGTGATCATCAGCGCCCCCGCCAAGGGTGAGGACTTCACCGTCGTCCTGGGTGTCAACGAAGCGATGTACGACCCGGCCAACCACAACGTCATCTCCAACGCATCCTGCACCACCAACTGCATCGCTCCCGTGGTCAAGGTGCTGCACGATTCGTTCGGCATAGACAAGGGTTTCATGACCACCATTCACGCCTATACCAACGACCAGGTGATCCTGGACACCGTGCACACTGACCTGCGCCGGGCCCGCTCCGCAGCGCTCAACATCATCCCCACCACTACCGGCGCCGCCCGCGCCGTCACCATCGTGATACCAGAACTCAAGGGCCGCCTGGACGGCATGGCCTTCCGCGTGCCCACCCCTACGGTCTCCGTCTGCGACTTCGTGGCTACCCTGCAGAATCCCACCACCGTCGAGGCGGTCAACGAGGCGTTCCGCGACGCCGCCTCGGAATCGCTGCGGGGCATCCTGGAGTACTGCGACGAGCCCCTCGTCTCCTCCGACTTCAAGGGCAACCCCGCCAGCTCCATCTTCGATTCCCTGAGCACGCTGGTCATGGACGGGACCCTTGTGAAGGCAATCTCCTGGTACGACAACGAGTGGGGCTACGCCTGCCGCACGGGCGACCTGTGCGCCTTCCTGGCCGACAAGGGGCTATGAACAGGCTGACCCTCACAGGTAAGATCACAGCTGTTCCGCCATTCCTGGCGGCGCTGGCCGTCATCGCCGCAGCCTGCTCGGGCGGGGCCGGGGGTGGCGCCGGGGGCGATTCGGACGCCATCACCGAAGTGACGCCTGTGATCATTAACTCGGAGCTGGCCGTGGGCGAGAACCGCTTCATGATCGGCCTCCTCAGCTCGGAGAACGAGGAGATCGTCGGCGCTGCCGTCACCTTCCGCTTCTTCAAGCTGGATGGCGACCAGCAAGAGGTGCGAGAAGAGGCCCAGGCCACGCCGATAACCCTGGCGAAGACCTATACCCACACCCATGAGGACGGGACCGTTGAGACGCACGAGGCAGGCGAGAGCGGAGTCTACTTGGCCGCGGTCCGGTTCGATGAGCCCGGCCAGTGGGGAGTGGAAGTGACAGCCACCGTCGCCGATGTGACCTACGACCCGTCCTCTATTGGGTTCACGGTTCTTGAGGAGAGCGCGTCCGTAGCCATGGGCGCACCGGCGCCCCTCAGCGAGACGCTAACCCTGGACGACGTGGAAGACGTGGCAGAGATCGACACCTCGAACCCTCCCATCCCTGAGATGCATACGTTGACCATCGCCGAAGCGGTAACGTCCGGCAGACCATCCGTCATCATATTCGCCACGCCCGCCTTCTGCCTGAGCCGTATCTGCGGCCCCACCAAGGATGTCGTCGATGACCTGTTCGAGCAGTACAAGGACGAGGTGAACTTCGTCCATGTGGAGCCGTACGAGCTGGATAGGGCTCGCAGCGGCGAGGGGCTGTTTCCCGTCCCGGCCACCATAGAGTGGGGCCTGACATCCGAGCCCTGGGTGTTCCTTGTGGACAGCGAGGGCAATATCGCCGCCAAGTTTGAAGCGGTGGTCACTATGGACGAACTGACCGAGGCTCTCAACCCTCTCCTGGACGCCGACGTCCCCAGCAGCGAGCGGGGGTACTAGGCCCGTGTCCCCCAGCCCGAACTCCGGCGACCCCGCCCCCTGCTTCGAGTTGCCCTCGGCGGACGGGCGCTCTTACAGGCTGGAGGACTTCGCCGGACAGCTGCTCATCCTCGTCTTCATCCGGCATCTCGCCTGACTCCCCTGACGGGAGCACGTGTCGCAGTTGCGACACCGGTACAAAGACTTCCGCGCCGCAGGTGCGGAGGTAGCGGTGATCTCCTTCGCCCAACGCCGAGATATTGAGTACTACGCGCGCGACCTGCGAATACCGTTCCCGTTGCTCTCCGACCCCGAGCGAGCCGCCTACGAAGCCTACGGGCTGCGCAAGGGCGGCCTCTGGAGCATCTTTGGCCCCAAGACCGTCTGGGAGTACGTAAAGCTCATGGCGCACGGGCGACTCTTCCGCGGCATCCAGGCCGACCCTTTCCAGCTAGGCGGTGATTTCGTCATCGATGGAAAGGGTATCGTGCGCTTCGCCTACCGAAGCGAGGACCCCACTGACCGGCCAGCGATGGACCGGCTTCTCCAGGCCGTTCACAGTCCGGCCCCCTAGCTCGTCTATTTCCTTGACGCCCTCAACGACGAACCGATACAATCCTCTCCGTAACTATGTTCGAAGCTCTAACCGATAAACTTCAAGGCGCCTTTCGCCGTCTCGGTAGCCACGGCACCATTAGCGAGCAGGACCTTGACGAGGCTCTGCGCGAAGTGCGCCTGGCGCTGCTAGAGGCGGACGTCAACTTCAAGGTCGTCCGTGAGTTCGTCCAGAAGGTGAAGGAGCAGGCGCTGGGCTCCCGCGTGCTCTCCAGCCTCACCCCCATGCAGCAGATCATCGACATCGTGCAACAGCAGTTGATGGAGCTGCTGGGCGGCGGTCAGGCCCGGCTGGAGCATGCTAAGTCTGCGCCCACGGTGCTCATGCTGGTAGGGCTGAAGGGCTCCGGCAAGACCACCACAACGGCGAAGCTGGCCCTGCACCTGCGCCACCAGGGCGAAAACGTCCTGATGGTGGCCGCCGACCCCGAACGTGTGGCCGCCGCGGAGCAGCTCCTCGCCCTGGGCAAGCAGCTTAGCATCCCGGTGTACGCCAAGACCGACAACGCGCGTCCAGCGGAGATCTGCAAGGCCGCTATGAAAGAGGCGAAGCGTAGCGGCGCCTCCTTCGTCCTCGTTGACACGGTCGGCTACGTGCAGCTTGACCCTGAAGAGCTTAAAGAGCTGGTAGAGCTAAGGAAGCTGCTGGACCCCACCGAAGTCCTCCTGATAGCGGACGCCATGACCGGGCAGGAGGCGGTACACGCTGCCGAGGAGTTCGGTCGTGCCGTGCCCCTTACCGGCCTCATCCTCACCAAGCTGGATGGCGATGCCCGCGGCGGCGCCGCCCTCTCCATTCGCGCCGTGACCGGTGTCCCCATCAAGTTCGTCGGCACCGGCGAAAAAGCGGACGCCCTGGAGCCGTTTCACCCGGATCGCTTCGCCTCCCGCATCCTGGGCATGGGCGATGTCCTCACCCTTATCGAGAAGGCGAAGGCCGAACTTACGGACGAGGACGTGGAAACCCTCTCCGAGCGTATGAAGAAAGGCACGCTCACCCTGGAGGACTTCCTCGCCCAGTATCAGCGGGTGCGACGCATGGGCCCCTTCAGCCAGCTCGTCGGCCTGCTGCCGGGGCTCTCCCAGATAAAGGGCCGCCTTAACGTAGACGAGATGGACGAGAAGTTCTTCGACCAGGTGGAGGCGATCATCTACTCGATGACGGTGGAGGAGCGGCGTCACTCGAACATCATCGATGGCAGCCGCCGCCGCCGCATCGCTCAAGGGAGCGGCACCACCCCCGCCGATGTCAACCGCGTGATCAAGCAATACAAAGAAGCGAAGCGCATTATGCAGCAGATAGCCAGCGGACAGGACGGCAAGATCCTGTCGCTGCTCGGGTAAGCAAACCCGATAACCCGCACACAGGAGGTGCTTATTGCTCCGAATCCGTCTTTCCAGAGTAGGTAAGAAGAAGCAACCGTCCTATCGGCTTGTCGTTGCTGACTCGCGGGCGCCGCGCGATGGCGCCTTCATCAAGATCATCGGCCACTACAACCCGCGCACGGACCCCGTCACATTGGTGGTGAAGGAAGACGAGGCGGTAGAGTGGCTCAGCCGCGGCGCCCAGCCCTCAGACACGGTCGCCAAGCTGCTCACCCGCATCGGCGTGATGGAGCGCGCCGGCCGGGCGCCGGTGGTGTGGGACCGCAAGACGCCCGTCAAGCCGAAGAAAGCAGCAGAGGAGGAGGCCCCGGCAGCGGCGCCTGCCGCCACCGCCAAGGAAGAGACGCCGGTGAAGGCTGAAGCCCCAGCGGAAGAGACAAAGGCGGAGGCGGAAGCCCCAACCGAAGAGGCGAAGGCGAAGGCGGAGGTGAAAGCCGAAGCCCCAGCCGAAGAGGCGAAGGCGGAGGCTGAAGCCGCCCCTGAGGCCCCCGCAGAAAAGGCAGCGCCCAAGGGTAAAGCGGCTGCGGCACGTAAGGCTAAGGCGAAAGCCGAAGCCCCAGCCGAAGAGACGGAGGCTGAAGCGACCCCTGAGGCCCCCGCAGAAAAAGCAACGCCCAAGGGTAAAGCGACTGCGGCACGTAAGGCTAAGGCAAAGGCGAAGGCCGAAGCCCCAGTTGAAGAAGTGAAGGCTGAGGCTGAGACCGAGGCGGAAAGCGAAACCCCAGACGAGACCAAATCCACGGAGTAACCCATGAAAGAGCTCATCGAATTCATGGCCCGCGCCATCGTCGACTACCCGGATGAGGTTGAAGTGACTGAAGAGGAGACGGAAGACCAGATCGTGTTCCACCTCAAGGTTGCGGAATCGGACATGGGCAAGGTTATCGGCAAGCAGGGTCGCATCGCCAACGCCATGCGCACCCTGCTCAAGGTAGCCGCCATCCGCAGAGAGACGAAGGCGATCCTAGAGATCGGCTAGCGCCGAACGCGGGCGGTTATGGAAAAGGTCCCGCCCGGACACGTCGCCGTGGGTCGCATAGGCCCCGCCTGGGGCGTGCGCGGCGCCGTCAAGGTCCTCCCCCTGGTGGACAAGCGGGAGAGGCTCGCCCGCGGACGCAGCGTCACCGTGGATGACGAACGTCGCGTCATCGAAAGCTCACGTTGGCAGAAAGGGCTCGTCTACCTCAAGCTGTCCGGCATCGATGACCGCGAGGCGGCCTCCTCCCTGCGGGACCGCTTCCTCGTCGTGCCTGAGAACGAGTTGGAGCCGCTGCCGGAAGGGCAGTACTACCGCTTCCAGCTAATCGGCCTGGAGGTGCGTAGCGCGACCGGCGCGGTCCTGGGCCGCGTCACCGATATCCTGACCACCGGCGCCAACGATGTCTACGTCGTCCACAGCGAGAAGCGCGAGATCCTGGTGCCAGCGACCGATGATGTAATCAAGGAGATCGACGTCGAGCGTGGCCTCATGCTTATCGAGGAGATTCCGGGGCTGATCCCAGAGCCCCCCAGGAAACGGTGACGCCCGCCTGAGCCGCTTCGCCTTACCTTGACGCCCTTTCGGAGCGCTACCTATAATCGAATCGGTGGGGATATAGCTCAATTGGGAGAGCGCTGCCTTCGCATGGCAGAGGTTGCGGGTTCGAGTCCCGCTATCTCCACCAGACGCTTGGCGCCCCGGTAGCTCAGCGGATAGAGCAACGGTTTCCTAAACCGTAGGTCGTGGGTTCGACTCCCGCCCGGGGCCCCATACACATTCGCCCACTGAGCGCAAAGAACCTCTACGCCCTAGCGCTCATACTCCGTATAGGCTGAGCTGAACTGCCAGGAACCGCTGCCGCAGCTCGCGGCATCCTGCCGTTCCGAACGAACCGTTGTAGGGCTCGTGAGCTGCACCAGGATGATGAAGGGAAGAGGTTCTGTTCCAAACCGATCTCTTGTCTCGTAGCAGTAGACGACCCCGTCCGCCGTGACATCCTTGAAGTCGCGGTTAACCACCCCTGAGCTTGCCGGATCGAAGAGGTAAAGCCCGGAAGACAATCCGCTGCTGCCCATCGACACGCCCACTGCGAAAACACCTATTGAAGGGTCGACGTTGTCGTGAGCCAGCGTAAGGTGTGGGTCTTCCGGGAAGGTATAAGTCGTTCCTGGCACAAACCAGACTCCCTGCGCAGTGCCCGGTTCATCTTGTTCCACCTCGCCGCAGGCAGGTGAACCGGCTCTGGAAGTAGTCCCGTCATGACTGCCCAACCTCGCCTGCAATGCGGTACGAACATCGTCCGTGAAGTAGTCAACGGGGCAGGAGATATGGAGTGATCGTTCACCCCATCGGTCTGGGTTCGCGTACGGAAGTGGTTCAGTCCTCAGGTCGTATACGCCCAGATCCAGCGCATTCTGCCATTCGTCACCGCCGGCTGTTCCGACGGCCTCTCCGGCCGTGAGCTTAACGTTTACGGTTTTCGAGCAATTCTGGTATATGTCACCCCCGGTACTGTATTCATCGCATCCGTCATACGGTAGGGAAAAGCTCTGTTCCAGTTTTCCGGACAGAGATGATACGTGAATGAAGAAAGCCTGTATCTCCTCGCACGGGGAAAAGCGAATACTATAATCAGTCCTATTCTCAGTTCCGGTCGAACGGATCTCGGTCACCCAAACATCTCCGGGAGAAACCACAGGAACCTCAACGGTTCCTAGCTCCCACTGGGAGCGGTCTATCCTGTTGATATGGAAATAGATGTGGTCCGTGGGGAAAACATGACCTGAAGGGGCAAAGTTGCCTAGGGGCACGATGCCCATGAAATCTGACAATGCCACCGGCGAGACAGTGAAGACAGCGTTGCCCGTGCCGCAGGGCGGTAGCTCACCCGGCGCTGTGACGGTTGGTGCTGCCGAAGGTGTCTCGCTGCCGACCTCGGGGTAACTGTCAGCCGGAGGAACCGCTTCTGGGCTTGAGTCCTCGCCTCCGACGCCGCTGCAGGCGGCAAGGACCACTAAGGCGAATGCCACACCCAGTGCGCTCATACCGCCAAGCATCATCACTCGCCTATTCGCTAGCATATCGATTAGTAATGACGCAGAATGTCCGGGTTTGCTACAGCGCGGGCCGCGCGATCTGTCAAAAAGGCGGACTGCCGGACCGCCGCCCTTGACAGAGACGAGCTGCTGCGGTTCCCTAAACCGCGGGGAGGTGGCCAATGTGTCGTAGCATCAAGACGCTCCGGCGAAAGGATCAGCAAGCCACCGACGACGAGATCCGCGCTGCGGCGCTCCAGTTCGTGCGGAAGGTGAGCGGCTACCGGGCGCCGTCCCGGGGCAACGAAGAGACGTTCAACGCGGCGGTGGAGGAGATCAGCGCGGCGTCGCGCCGCCTTCTGGACTCGCTGAAGACAAGCTAGGCTAGCCCTCCAGCCGCTTCCGCACCCAGGGAGTGACCGTGGGCATGAGGATGATCATGCTCAGCAGAAACAGCCAGACGCTGCCCCCCACCCGCGCCACCCAGGAGTAGTCACCGGTGAGCATGGTAACCGCGAAGAAGATGCCTGCCGCCAGAGCGGACAGCGTCGCGTAGATCGCCGCGCTCAACCGGCCCGCGTCCCGTGCTCTGAACTTCATCGCGCCACCTCCAGCCCCTTAACGAGACGTCGATTCTCCATCTGCCTGCTTGGAGCTTAGCGTCTCCTCAAACTCCCGGCGGCATCCGGCGGAGCAGAAGTAGTAGGTCTGCCCTTCGTGTGTCAGGGCATGACCGCGCTCCCCCTCGATCGCCATCCCGCAGTTAGGGTCGCGCTCAAGCCGGCCGATCTCCTTAAAGCGTCCGTCCTCCAGCCAGAGAACGCGGTCGGCAACCTCGCGGATGCGGTGGTCGTGAGACACGATGACAACGGTGCGGCCCTGCTTCTTGGCTATATCGCGCAGCAGAAGGACGACCTCATAGCCGTGCTTGGAGTCCAGGTTGGCGGTAGGCTCGTCGGCCAGGATGAGCTTTGGGTCGTTGGCTAGGGCACGGGCGATGGAGACTCGCTGCTTCTCGCCGCCGGAGAGGTCGTTCGGCTTGAAGCGCAGACGGTGGCCCATCCCCAGGTCTTCGAGGAGCCGCTCCGCCTTCGCCCGCGCTTCCCGTCCGCCGCGGCCGGCCAGGTTCAACGCCACCTCCACGTTCTCCACAGCGCTCAGTGGCTCCAGCATGTTGAAGGACTGAAAGATGAAGCCCACGTAGTGCCGACGCACTTGCGGCAGGGCCGACTCCTTCATAGCGGTTATGTCGAGGCCGTTGATGTGCACGCTGCCGGAGGTGGGCTTGAGCAGGCCACCGATCATGGTAAGGAGGGTGGTCTTACCGGAACCGGAAGGCCCCATGATCAGCACGATCTCGCCGCGCCGGACCGCCAGGTCCACTCCGTTAACCGCGCGGACTGCGCCCGCCCCTGAGCCGAAAACCTTGGTCAGCCCTGTCGCGTCCAGAATCACATCGTCTTGGGGCTGACCGGCACCCTGACTGTCATTCATGCTCCCGCTCCTCATCCAAGATTTAAGCCCTAAACACAACGGCTGGGTCGATGCGGGCCACGCGGCGGATCGGTACTATAGCGGCCACGGCGCTCATTACCAGAGCGGCAGCCAATACGAACGCGAAGTCCTCCCAGCGGAAAAGTAAGGTAAACTGGGGGACGGCGTCCTGGAGCAACTTACCGACGACTAGGCCCACGCCAGACCCCAGGGCATACCCGACTAGCGCCACGACCATGCTCTGGCGAACCACAACGGCGAACAGCTGCCCCTGTGAGGCGCCCACCGCCTTGAGGACGCCGTAGTCCCGTGTACGCTCCACGGTAGACGTGTAGATGGTCAGGGCGATGACTGCCAGACCAACAACGAAGGAGAGCCCAATTAGTACGGCTATGATGGGAAGAAACCCTTCCTCCAGCTCCTGCCGTAACACTTCGGCAAACCTCTCCGGTGTAAGAGCGTTGGTTCCCGGTATCTGAGCCTCGATAGCGGCCGCTACCTCCTCCGGATCAGCCTCCGGCGAAACGGCGACCAGGGCGAAGGAGAAGGCCTCAGGCTCGCCAAACAGCTGCTCAGCATCCTGGGCGTTGACAAACGCGTTGCCGCCGAAGGACCCGACGAGGGCGGAGGACACCTCGACAACTTCAAAGCTAGTAGCCCCGATCAGGACCGCCTCCCCTCGACCAGCGCCGATATCCTTTGCTAGAACGTCACTGAGGATGACCTGCCCTCTCCCAGGCGATGACCGCGCACCGAAAGCCTGGATGGTCTCCTCCTGAAATGGACCCTCGGGGACGGCCATAACGAAGCCGAAGCGGGCGCTCCCAACCTGCACCGCTCTGCCTATCAGGGGCTGGGCTGCGGCCACCCCAGGCACCTCCTGAAGGTCGGACAACACTGAGTTGGGAAGAATGGACGCCCCATGACCGGGATCGGGCGTGCCGGCCTGCATCACCCACAGATCTGACGGAGCGGCCTCCGCAAGCTCTCCCACTTGATCAATGAGGCCCTGATACAGGGCCTGGACTAGGACGATCAACAGCACCGCGATGGTGACCCCACCGGCGGCAATAGCGAGACGGATCCTGTCCGAAAAGAGATAGCGGCGGGCTAATGGCACCATGGTAAGTCTTCCTTCGATCCAGGGCCGGGAGACGGAGCCCCGAAATCGGGGCGTTGGTCAATTGTAGCCGGACGGGCATATCTACACAAGGTTCACCTCTGCCGGCAGCGCTGCGGCGCAGCCCACGCAGGTGCAAGGTCGAGCCCGAAGCGGAATAGAGGCCCCTGCGGCCTCCGCGCTACAGGATCGACGACCCTCCGCGGCTGTTCGAGGTGCGGTGGCGGGAGGCGTAGGCTGGGCCCCCTTAACAATAATCACACTTATTCTCAATGGGCCAACCTAGCAGATCTTGAGACCCTACTGATTGCACACTAACCACACTTAGTGTGCGTTGCCGGATTCTCGATTAGAGCCAGACCGAGCTCCATGCGTTTGTGTAGCCGAGCGAATTTGACAGTGCCTCAATGTTCGCGCACCATTGTCTTGCCCTGAGCACAGAATGGAGGGCGGGTCCCAATGCGTTGTCCTTCGTGCGGTCAAGACAATCCCGAAGACTCAACTTTCTGCGGCGACTGCGGCGCTAGCCTCGCGGCTGAGCAGTCTTGCCCGACCTGCGGGAAGGCGAATCCATCGGGCCTGAAGTTCTGTCGTGCTTGCGGCGCTGGCATGGCTGAACCCGCGAAGCCCGCTGCGGCAAC
Source organism: Chloroflexota bacterium (assembly GCA_022564695.1). Lineage (GTDB taxonomy): Bacteria > Chloroflexota > Dehalococcoidia > SM23-28-2 > RBG-16-64-32 > JADFNQ01. The sequence continues at coordinate 11,359 of JADFKX010000048.1, forward strand.
CGATCCCCGCACCTACACGCCGCCCCACCTGGCGGAGAAAATCCTGCGTGACCGCGCCACCCTTGAGGGTGAGCGTCGCACGGTCACCGCCCTGTTCGCCGACGCGATGGGTTTCACCCCTATCTCCGAGCGGCTAGACGAGGAGGAGGTGTTTGACCTGATGCAGGGTTGCCTGGGCCGGATGATGGACGCCGTACACCGCTACGAGGGGACGATCACCCAGTTCCGTGGCGACGGCGTCATGGCTCTGTTCGGCGCCCCCATCGCCCACGAGGACGCGGCTCGCCGCGCTGTGGCCGCCGCCCTGGAGATGCAGAAGTCGCTCGATGAGTACGCCGCCGAGGTCAAGCAGCGCCACTCCATCGAGTGCCGCTTCCGCGTTGGCCTGAACACCGGTCCGGTAGTAGTCGGTAAGATCTCCGACAACCTGG
>JADFKX010000219.1 GCA_022564695.1 Chloroflexota bacterium
TCTTCTTCAGGCGAAAACTCACGTTTCATAGCGATTAGCGCCCGCCACTCAAGCTCGCTCAGCTCGATGACCTCGGTGTAAGCTGCCTCAGCGAGCGCGTCAGACTTGCTGCCTGGCTCCATACCGCGGCGTCGCGTGTGGCCGACCCCGAGGGCGAATATCGCCTTCGCCGGCATCAGGTGGTAGCTCTCCGCCCCGACCCGCGCCGCCAAGTAGTCAGCATGCTTCTCCATCAAATACCCTTGCGGCACCTTAAGCGTCGTCCAAAGCTTGTAATTCGAACCAGCCGTGACGGCATCCGTGGTGCGGGTCACAACGTGCCCGCTAAACGGGTCCTGCTGGAACATGAAATCGAATGCGGCCTGTAGCCTGTCCGGAGGTATCTGCCAGGCGACCAAAGCACCCTGGGCCAGGTTCGTCGGAAGCAGGGTCTGGCGAACCCTGCGGACGGTGCCCGCCCGCAGAAGAGCCCGAATACGCTCTATCACCACGTCCAGATCGATGCCAGACTGCTGTGAGATCTCGCCGAGCGGATCGCGCTGGAACCCCTCCAGCTTGTCCTCGGAGACGGCGAGGATGGCGACGTTTACCGGATCGTCAAGAGAGACAGGGATCGCCGATGCGGTCGTCACTAGTAGCGCTCCTCCTTCCACGGGTCGCCTCGGAAGTGCCGAATGCCAACTGCGGATGCCTTTCTAACGCTTGGCCGTCAGATTGAGGATAGCAACCGCCCATAGCTGGCGTCAAACCTATGCGTAGCTGGGCCCTATCTCAGTCGAAGAAGTCCACCGTGCTATCATCGAGGCGATGCGCATTGCCGAAGTGATGAACACATCCACAACCACTTCTACCGCCACCTGGTTGCCGCGCGCCCTATTCCTCGGCGCCGCTGTCATCATTCTAGCACTGGACCAAGCTACCAAAGGGCTGGTGCGTACGTTCATGGACCGCGGCGAGACCTGGCCGGACGGATGGCCCATCCGGTTACATCATGTCACTAACACCGGCGCCGCCTTCGGCATACTGAAGGATCAGACCGGCTTCCTCATCGTCACCACCATAATCGGTATGGCCGCGATCTATCTGTACTACCGCTACCCGCCCTTCGATCACCTGGTAGCGCCTATCGCCATTGGGATGATGCTGGGCGGCGCTATCGGCAACCTGGTGGACCGCGTTCGCCTGGGGAGAGTCACCGACTTCATTGACTTTCCGTACTGGCCTTCCTTTAACGTGGCCGACTCCTCCATTACCATCGGCATCGCTGTCCTACTGCTGGGGTACGTGCTATTCGCCGAGCGCCCGCCTCCTAATGCCGAACGTGAAGACGCTGGAGCTGACGGCTGATAGGCCGGGCGAGAGGCTGGATGTCCTTCTCGCCCGCCTCGCTGTAGAACTCTCCCGCAGCCGGGCCCGCCGCCTCATCGAGGATGGCCTGGTCACGGTGGACGGAAGGCAGGAGCGGCCGTCCCATCGTCTCGCCGCCGGTGCCCGTGTTGTGGCCACCCTGCCACCCGTCGAGGATGCGAGGCCGGTGGCCGAGCGCATACCAGTTACGATTATCTATCAGGACGATGACATCATCGTCGTCGATAAGCCGGCTGGGCTTACCGTTCACCCCGCGCCGGGGCACCCCAGCGGGACGCTGGTCAACGCGCTCCTGGCTCTGACGCCCGAACTGGCGTCTTTGCGCGACACCATACGGCCGGGGATCGTCCACCGTCTGGACAAGGACACCTCTGGACTGCTAGTCGTCGCCAAGAACGAGCGCGCACGCTCCGACCTCACACGTCAACTCAAGGCACGCGAGGTGCGCAAGACCTACCTGGCTCTGGTGCACGGCATCCCCCAGCCCGCTGAAGGCACTATCGAGGCGCCCATCGGACGGCACCTCAGAAACCGGAAGAAGATGGCGGTCGTCGCTGGCGGCCGTGAGGCGGAAACGAAGTACCGAGTGCGCGAAGCGTTGGACGGTTTCGCCCTGCTTGAGGTGAAGCCCATCACGGGCCGCACCCACCAGATCCGCGTCCACTTGGCCGCCATCGGCCATTCGGTGGTCGGCGACACAGTCTACGGAAAGCGCTCGGAGCGGGTAGGGCGGCAATTCCTGCACTCCTGGCGGCTGGCGTTCGACCTTCCGTCTAGCGGCCGCCAAGTGGAGTTCGAGTCTCCTCTGCCGACGGACCTGCGTGAGGCGCTGGACAGTCTTCAATGATATAATCGGGCATCATCACGCAAGGGGGTAGCTATGAGCAGTGAGAAGCATCGGGAAAAGCCCAGCCCGGCCAGAGAAGCACCACGTCGTCCCGCTGAGCCACATCGCCGAGAGCGGACAGATCGCCCCACACCTGGCGCCAAACCCGCGACGATCCCGAAGCGCCGCGATGGGGGAATCGGGACGGAACCGTACCCGGATCGCGGTCGTCATTCAAATCACTAAGGAGCGATGAACTTCACGCGGGAAGGGCTGCTGCTTGCGGCTTTTCTTATCCTGCCCGGCTTAATCTACTACTTTGTCAGTCGCAACATGCGTACGACATACCGAGAAACACCGAGCGACGCTCGCGTGGTTTTGGATAGCTTTTCAGCTACGCTTCTCCTGGTGGCGTTGGAGGTATCCTTTCTTGCCATCATTACCGTATTCGTCGATGACGTGCGAAACGACGTCAAACTGGTGTTTCGTGATGGACTTGACGCCTATGTTCGCGACAACACACTCACATTCTTCTACGGTGTAGTCGTGCTGGGTGTGGCTAACGTCATCGTGATGGGCCTTGCTGGGTGGTTTGACCTGATCGAATCCGCAATCGTTTGGGCATTGAATCGTCACAAGGAAGCTCCTTGGAACGTCTGGTATCAGATGCTTCGTATTGGGCCTCAAGGCGGGCGAAAGAAGCCGCTGAAAGTGAGAGTCCGTCTGAAAAACGGAGGGATCTATCAAGGAACACTTGCGGC
>JADFKX010000049.1 GCA_022564695.1 Chloroflexota bacterium
TAGGGCGGGCCTGCCTGCCAGCAGACAGGTCTATCGGAGATTGTATCACCGTCCGGAGCGGGGCGACGAATAGTCGTCGTGTAACAGGATTGACCTGCGAGCGTTGTAACGGTTGGAGGCAAGGAAGCCATCCTACTTTAATGTATGAGAGAGGAAATCGCCGCCACGGACGTTGCGGCATCTGAACCGTACGAAGCGGAACTGATAGGCCGGGCCAAGGCACGGTCGCCGGAGGCGTGGACGGAGATATACGAGACGCACTACCGCGCCATCTTCCGCTACGTGAAGGCCAGGGTGTTCGAAGAGGCCACGTCGGAAGACCTCACTTCCGCCGTGTTTGTCGGCGCGCTGAAAGGGATCAACTCCTACAAGCACCGAGGGCGGCCCCTGCTGGCCTGGCTTTACCGCATAGCCCGCAACGTGGTGGCCAGCCATCAGCGACAGATGTTGGGTTCACGCGGTGAACGGCTGAAGCAGGGCCTGGACCTACCGCGACGAGTGATCTGGAACCTAATGCGGCGGTCGCAGCCAGGCGAGGCGCAGGACGAAGCGTACGACCTTACGTCCGTGGCCACCAGTGAAGACGACCCGTCGATGATGATCGACAGGCTTGACCTGCGAGACGCGCTCGCGAAACTGCCCGCCAACCAGAGAGAGGTAGTGATCCTGCGGTTCCTGGTCGGCCTGAGCGCGCAGGAGGTGGCCGAAGTCATCGGGAAGGGCCCTGACGCCATCTATTCCCTTCAGGCGCGGGCGATCCTGTCGCTGCGAGAGCAGCTCAGATAGGAGCGCGAAAAAGCTTCGCCGCCGCGACGAATTCTGCGTGGATGAACGATAGACCTATTGAGAACGGAAAAGATGAGAACAATGGACAGCAAGCTGCGCAAGATACTGACGGAGTGCATCCGGCACATCGAGACCGGCGCCCGCGATGTGGAGGGCTGCCTGCAACTGCACCCAGACCGGGCCGCGGAGCTGCGGCCTCACCTGGAGCTGTGGAGCGGCCTGAACGCGTCCGCCAAGGCCCAACCGAATTTCGGAAGTCAGCAGCGGGGACGGCATCAGTTGCTGGGCGCGCTGTCTGACATGGAGAGAGGAAAAGACAAAAGAAAGATGATTCCGGCCCTAGCCAGGGTAGTGGTGGTGATGGCGGCCGCGGCGCTGCTCGTAGGGGGCGCTGCTGGCGGTTCGGCGGCGCTGGGAGGGCCTGACGTAACCCACGATGTCCTCGCGGGAATAGGCCTCAGCAACGCATCGGACACCGGCAAGCAGCACGCTAACCCCAACGCCCTCGACGGCGCCCACAACGCCTACCAGGGCAGCGATAACGCCTCCCAGACCGGACAGAACAACGCCAACCCGAAAGCTTCCGAGGGCGCCAGCAACGCCGACGACGCGCCTAAGGCTCCCGGCTCAGTGCCGGACGGGGCGCAAGTCCCCGACTCAGTGCCCGTCGGACCTCAACCATAAAGCATTCGCTTCTTCTTGCCTCGCCAGGGGCGACCACGCACTGCGTGGGCGCCCCTTCTTCTTGCGGCTCGCAACGGGCCAGCGCCGCTACTGGCATTCATGGCATCCACTAATCGATTGCGTAGCTCACCTGCACGCTGACGGTTATCTCAAGCTGGCCGGGGCTGATAGGCGTCTCAGCAGACTGGGCGAGGTCAGCGGCGCCGAAGAACACCGGCGGCACGCCCCCCGCCGACGACTCGCTGATGGCGATGGGCTTGGGGCTCATAGCGTTATCTCCTTCTCCCGACGAAGGTCAGGAAGAGGCTACCGGCGACCAGGACCGCCAGGGCGGCGGCCAGGCCGATCTCGACGACGGTGAGGGCATCGATGCCGCCGTCTCCGCCAGCTTGCGCAGCGGGGAGGGCCTCAATGATGCCGGCTTCGGGTTCAGGCGTCAGTCCACCGGGGAAAGGAGCTGGCTCTTCGCCCCGTGGTAGTGGTACAACGGTCGCGTCCGGCGGCACCGTCGGTATCGGTGAGGGCAGCGTGCGGGTCGGCGCCAGTCCGCCCTCGGCCGGCGGTGGTTCCTCCACCTGGTCCGTCTCGGCGTCGCGCATCAACGTTTCCGCCTCGTCGTCCGCTGCTATCTCAGCCTCTTCGCCCGCAGTGGTTGCGGCCGCACCACTGGCTGCCCCCAGCTCATTCTCGTCCGCGTTGGATCGCATCATCTGGGGAGCGGTAGCCTCCTCGGTCACGCCGTTGCCACCGAAATCGCCAAGGTCGACGACGAGCACGACGGCGAGGGTGGCGGCGACACCGGCAGCGGCTATACGAGCGCCGAAGGCCAGGGGTGAGGTGACAGGCATCGGGGGACGGAGCGCGGCCCGCTCCGGGCTGAGGGTGAACGACCGCGGCAGATCGACCGCCGGCAGCCCCTGGAGGGCGGCGACGGTGGCGCGTAGCTGCTCCATCTCCTGACGACAGCGCCCACACGCCGCCAGGTGACGCTCCAGCCGCTCGACGGCAGAGGCATCAAGCTCGCCGTCGATGTAAGCGGAGAGCTGATCGCGGAGGCGGCGGTGTCGGTTGAACCAGAACATCATCAGTTACCCTCACTAGAAGGACGGAAACGAGACGGCAAAAGTTCCCCGCGCGCCAGGAGGAAGTCGCGCAGAGCGGCGCGGCCGCGGCTGATGCGGGACTTGACGGTGCCCAGGGAGGCGCCTGTGGCTTCGGCGACCTCTTCGTAGGCGAACCCCTGGACATCGCGGAGGATGACGGCAAGGCGCTGGTCGGGCGGGAGGGACGCCAGACCTTCCCGGAGGCGGCCGGCCAGCTCCATGCGCTCCGCTCGCTGCTCCAGGGGCTCATCGGAGGCGGGTAGCTCGGCGGCCGTGTGCTCGTCGTCACTCCCGTCGTCGAGGAGCGTCTGGGGACGGGAGCGGCGACGGCGTAGCTCGTCGTAGCAGGCGTTGGCGGCGATGCGCATCAGCCAGGCGCGAAAGTTGCCGCGGCGAAATCGGGAAACGGCGCGGTAGGCGGCGACGAACGCCTCCTGGGCCGCGTCCTCGGCGGGCTGAGGGGCGCCGAGCATACGCAGGCAGAGACCGTAGACCTGCCCCTGATAGGCGAGGACGAGGGAGTTGAAGGCATCGAGGTCGCCGCCCTGGCTGCGCTCTATGAGTGCGACTTCGTCTGTTTGCATGCGGGAGAGCCCCGCCTATTCTAGCAGGAGCTTGCGAAGATGCGGTGCGTTGACATTCAGGCATCGGAACTTTTGCCGCCTGCCATCCGTCAAGTAGTTGAGACAAACAGAACAGAGGAGGTTCTACATGGAATGGCACTTCGTCATCATGGCTATATTGGGCATTCTCGGTGTGGCGCTAGCTGCGGGCGGCATCGTCGCCTATCGGGCGAGCGCGAGGGTTAGCGTCCGGGCATTCGGCGCTGCTGCTATCGCCGCCGGAGTAGTCATCTGGACCATCATTCTATTCACCACCCCTTTGACTGCCACACGCGGGGATGCGCCTCCCCTCATCTCTGGCATCGAAGGCCACAAATACGAGGTGATGGTGTGGTTCAACACCACGGCAACGCAGGACGACCTCGACGAGGTGGGCGCGCTGCTGCGAACGTTTGACGACGACGTCGAGTTCCTCTTCCTGGAGATATTTCCGCCTATCGGGCAAGCCGTGTTGACTACCGATGCGCCCGACTTCTGCCACACGGTGGAGACGGCGCTGGAGGCCGAGAGCTACGTCGATGACGCCTCGTGCCGACTCTGGCAGGCGCCCGATCAGGTGGAGCCGGACGCCCCCGTCAGCACGGACAACGACGCGAACTCATAAGGTAGCACCCCAATCGCGTGTCAAAGACCCGGCGACGAAACTCTCCGTGCCCAGCCGCGTCTATTGTGAGTGCGGAGCGTTTGCTACAATTGGAAGTGCTTATGAAGGATGACGGAGAGATAGAGGACGAACTGCCGTCAGAAGATGAAGAGGCGGCGGAGGCGGAGCAGGAACTCCAGCCCGATCTGCCCTACGATCCGCTCATCGAGCCCTGGAACGACCCTACTTCGACTTCAATAACCACGTACCGCCTGGGCCAGCGGCGAGTAGCTGATGCCGTTCGGCCAAGCGCCACACCCTCCTATCCGGCCCTCCCCTATCCTCGCGACGACGATCTGAGCGAGCTGCGCCACCGTCTGCGGCAGGGTACGGTTGTCGTCCCCCGACGGCGGCGCGCCTGGTCAGTCACGGTCCAGGAGTTGGTGGAGACGCTGCTATTGGCAATGCTAATCTTCTTCGCGATCGGAGGGATACCCGGCCGTGGCGGGGGATCCATACAGAACTTTCGCGTGGAAGGGGCGAGCATGGAGCCCAGCCTGGATAGCGGCGAGTACCTCATCGTGAACAAGCTGGCCTATGCAGAGATCGACCTGAGCCTCTTCGATTGGCTGCCGTTTTACGAATCCGGAGACAACCCGGTGCACCACCTGTGGGACACTCCCGGCCGCGGAGATGTAATCGTTTTCCGCGCTCCCACTAACCTATCGCGCGACTTCATCAAGCGTATTATCGGAGTGCCCGGCGATACAGTGGAGATCGACAGGGGCACCAACACAGTGAGGCTGAACGGGGAGATCATAGCGGAGTCGTACATCCAGGGTGAGACCACGTGCTCTAACATCTGCGGGCCCTGGATAGTGCCGGAGGGGGCCTACTTCGTGATGGGGGACAACCGGCAAAACAGCAGCGACTCGCGGCAGGGATGGTTCGTGCCGGAGGAGAACATCGTAGGCAAGGCGCTGATCACCTACTGGCGCGACGGCGGCCCCGAGTTTGACCTGGCGCCCAACCACAAGGTCTTAATCACCAGCGAGGCGGCGGCAGAGGAGTAGATGATGAACGAGGCCAACCCGTCAGACCTGCTCCGGGAGGTAGGAGCGCTGATGGACGGTCACTTCCGCCTCAGCTCCGGTCGCCACTCACCCGTCTACGTCGAGAAGTTCCGTCTACTTCAGGACCCCAAGGCCACAGAGCGGCTGTGCTGTCTCATAGCGGACCGGTTCCGGGACGATAGGCCGGAGCTTGTGGCCGGTCCCACTACCGGCGGCATTATCCTCAGCTATGAGGTGGCACGACTGCTGGGGCTGCGCGGCATCTTCGCCGAAAGGGCGGAAAGGGGCCGCGAGTTCCAGCGCGGCTTCCAGATACGGCCCGGCGAGCGTACGCTCATCGTGGACGACATCCTGACGACCGGCGGCAGCATCGGAGAGGTGACCGAGGCGGTGCGGCGGGCCAAAGGCGACCCCATAGGCGTGGGGGTACTGGTGGACCGCAGCGGTGGCCGCACGGAGTTTGGACTGCCGCTGTTCGCCTGCGTGGAGCTGGACCTGACGACTTACGCCGAGGGCTCCTGCCCCCTTTGCGATGCCGGGGCGCCCCTGACCGTAACCTGACATGCTCTCGCAAGAACAGGAAGCGTTCGTCCGCGCCCAGCGGGTCGCCCACCTAGCAACGGCGAACGCTGACAGCCAGCCGTTCGTCATACCAGTATGTTTCGTCTACACAAACGGCCTCCTGTACACGCCGGTGGATGAGAAGCCGAAGGGTGGAAAACGCCTGAGGCGGCTTCGCAACATCGAAGAGAACCCGCAGGTGGCACTGGTGTTCGACCGCTACGAGGACGACTGGGAGCGGTTGGCCTGGGTGCTGTTGCGTGGAAAGGCCTCGCTGGTGACGGACGCGGGCGAGAAGGCGCAGGCCCTGGCGGCGCTGCGTCGCAAGTACGAGCAGTACCGCGCTATGGCGCTGGAGGAGCGGCCGCTGATCCGGATCGAGCCGGAGCGCGCGGCAAGCTGGGGGACGATCAAGCCACCTGGGGCCAGCGCGGTCGTTGGAGGGTCGCGGTGAGCGGCACCGCCAGAAAGCCCACGCTGGCCAGGATCACGAACGCCAGGCGGTAGCTCTCCGTCTGGTCATACATCCAGCCGGCGAACACCGGCCCGACGAGAGCGCCCAGGGTGGCTACCGTGAAAACCAACCCCTGGATGGCGCCGAAGGCGCGCATGCCGAACACCTCCGCCTGCAGAGCGGGGCGTGTCGGGATGACGCCCCCCCAGCCGAAGCCGAAGAGCGGCAGCACGATCAGGACCTGCCAGCTCTCGTACACCGTCGCGAACAAGAGCACACCAAGGGCGAGGAGGGCGTATGCGGCAGCCATGACGAACCGCTTGTCCACCTGATCGGCGACGAAACCGAAACCGAAACGGCCACCGAGGCTCAACAGTATCATCGCCGTCACGGAGGCGGCCGCCAAGCCTTCCGACAAGCCGATGCTGCTGGTTAGGAAGGGTATTGTGTGGACGATGATGGCCACCGCCCCCGCGTTCCCCAGAGCCAGCGCCCCCGCGATCCGCCAGAAGGCGGCAGACCGTAGCGCCTGACGCACGGTGAGCCCCTCAGTATCGTAACGGCGGGAAAGCTGTTCTCCCTCCTTGGGCGCGTCTCCCGGGTCTTCGCCGTCGGGCAGGAGCCCCAGGTCTGCAGGCTTGTCGCGAATGCTCAGGGCCAGGGGAATGCAGACGACGATCTGGATGCCGGCGATGATGACCAGAGCGGTTCGCCAATCAAAGGTGGAGATCAGCCAGGCCAGGACGATGACCATGATTCCGCTTGTGCCGGAGCCCATGGCCATCAGGGCGAAGGCGCGGCCACGATAGCGACGGAACCAATGGGCCACCGCAACCATGCTCACGGGGCCGGCAGCGGCGCTCATCCCTATCGCAATGACGATGATGGCTCCGTAGAACGCCCACAGGTCCTGGATGCGGCTGAGCAGGAAGAACCCCAGGGCCACAGTGGCCACCCCGAACACCATCAGCCGCCGCGCGCCCAGGCGGTCGACCAGGAAACCCACGACCGGCGCCGCGATGCCGCCAACCTCGGTGCGTAGCGAGAAGGCGAGGGAGACAGCGGTGCGACTCCAGCCGAACTCGTTAACGATGGGGTTGAACAGGGCGCCGAACCCGTAGAAGAACGTGCCGCCGGTGAAAAACAGGACGGTAGCCGAAGCGAACACCACCCACCAACCGAAGAAGAGTCCGGCACGAGATGCGACAAGGGTACCGAAGCTCACGGGGATACCAACTCGTTCGTATCATAGCTTCGGCCTCAGCTAGGAGGAAGGGAGCGGGAAAACAGTTCGTTGACAGGTGTGAAAGGGGCCTGCATAGTAGTCTGCGGGGCCCGTAGCTCAGCGGTTAGAGCTCCGGACTTTTAATCCGGGAGTCGTGGGTTCGAATCCCACCGGGCCCTCCATCCTCCAATATGTAGAGCCGTACGCCCAAGAAGCCATCTCCAACCGCTGCACTCCCGGATCACTAATCCGGGGTTCATACCCATAGGGCCTCGCAGACGGTTGGATAAACGGATCTCAGGAGGCGAATTCAGGGGGCAAAGCGCTAGAGCATCTGCTTCCCAAGCAGAGGGCTACGGGTTCGATCCCCGTCGCCCGTTCCAATAGATATAAACTCTGTTCAGAAGCCCGATTTTGGCTCGCTGAACCCCCGCCTTAGGCATCTGCCTCCAAAAGGTGGAGCCCTTTGCCTCCAGACGGCTCAACGGTATCATTACTCCTGAGCGACTGGCAACTGCTAACTTTCTCTGGAGACCAACTTTGGCCTTTACGCACCAGCAGGTCCAACAAGCGGAAGTCCGCCAAAGGCGAGCAGCTCATGATGCATCACCTGTGGTAAGGCTCCTGGCCGGTCCGGGCACCGGGAAGTCGAGGTCCATCGCAGCGCGCGTTGACTGGCTCCTGCAACAGGGCGTCTCCTCGTCGAACATCTTCGTCGTTTCCTTCACTCGGGCTACTGTCAAAGATCTGAAGAATCGGATCATAGAACATTGCACTGCTGCGGGGACTGGCCCTCAGTCAAACGTGGTTCACATTTCGACGATGCATTCGCTGGCTCTCAGTACACTCCGCCGGGCGAACCTGCTCGCCATGTTTGTCACCGGACCGGTCATTCTTGATGATTGGGAACAGCAGAACATCTTCGATGTCGAGTTTGCACATAGATTCAATACTACGCCGGGACGTGCAAAGGAAATTCGGCTGGCCTACGATGCCTACTGGCAGACACTTCAGCTTGCACACCTGGCTCAGGTCTCCTCCGTCGAGCAAACCAACTTCCAAGCCTTCCACAACCAGACTACGACGTTCTACTCCTGTATTCTCCCTGGAGAGGTCGTGCGCCGATGCGTGGACGCTATCGGTCAGGGAAGTGTGAACCCCACTGCCCTGCTGGGGGTTGAGCATCTGGTTGTTGACGAATTTCAAGACCTGAACGCCTGTGATCAAGAGTTCATACGTGCGATCGCCCAAGGTGGCGCCATTCTCTGGGTCGCGGGTGACGACGATCAGAGCATCTACGCCTTCCGACACGCGGACCCCTCCGGGATACAGAACTTCGGCATAACGTATGCGGGTTCAGCGAGCCATACACTGGTGGACTGCTTTCGGTGTGCGCCGGAAATCCTTGCACGGGCACTGAGCCTCATTGCGTTCAACCCGTCACCACCTAGAATCCAGAAGGGCCTCGTCTCAATGTACGCCGGTTCGAATCCTCCAGTGCAGGGTCAGTTCACTATCTGGCGGCTTCCTAGCGGAGCGCTTGAATCTAAAGCGATTAGTGAGTCATGCAGATCCCTTGTCAACGCTGGGCTACAAGGACATGAGATCCTCATCCTTCTAACCAATCGGCGCGCTCAACTAGGCGCACTAGAGCAGGGGCTCAGCGACGCTGGGGTTCCATTCGCTGCTCCAAAGGGGCCAGAGCTCACCGAGTCACCGATGGGCCGGCTCATCTTTGCACTGCTTAGAATCGTCGATAGCACCGATGATTACGCCGCGCATCGGGATTTACTAGGCTTGCATGACGGAGTGGGCACTCTAACCTGCTTGGACATTGAGTCCGCTGCGATAGTCTCCAATCTGAACTTCAGGGACCTGTTCTACGTGCAGTTTCCAACGAATGCGTTCAGCCCGCGTTCACTCAGGGCGATAGGACGGGTTGCTCACGTCTGCCAGTTCATCCAGAACTGGAACTTGCCGGATGACTTGGCGTCCAACGACCAAGCACTGGTTCAATTGATCGAGCATGTGTTCAATCCAGTCCGGGTGCGATGTCAGGAGGTGCTTCAAGACTGGCAGGCGCTTCGGGGTATGCTGCCGGATGGCATGACTTTGGAGGAGTTGCTGGCCTACTTCCGCGCGGATAGTGAGGTGGCGCAGCTAAGCATTTTGCAGGAAGTGCCGCAGCGTCTCGGGCTGCCTCAGTCAACTGCACCTCAGGTCGCTGACAGGGTCCGCATTCTGACGATGCATGGCGCAAAGGGCCTAGAGGGAAAGGTCGTCTTCATTCCAGGCGTCGAACAACAGATGATGCCTGGGTTGCGGGCATTGGCCTCAGCGGGTCTCCTGCAAGAGCGCAGAAGGCTGTTATATGTGTCTATCGCGCGGGCGAAGGCATGCTGCGTATTGACTCTCGCCCGGACGAGGAGCGGGGCTCAGGCCCAGGCGCTTGTCGGGGCGTCGCAGTTAAACCCGACTCCGTCACAGTTCTTATCGGAACTCGGAGTGACACCCCAGAATAGGACCGCCGGACTCGACGGTGCGGAAACGACAGCTATCGCGCAGGAGTGTGGGAATCTATAGGCATCATCCGGTCAGCACAGCTTGAGGCGGTCCTCAACGTCATCATGGAAATCAAGAAGAAGGAATGACTAGATGCCGGTCGAAGATGCGGGATGGAGGGGCCTGGTGCCGCAGCAGCTCTGGTTAGGCGACTTCGCGTCCACCGGCATCACATGCAGCGGTACGGCCCGGGCTCTAGGGGGCATCTCGCTAGCCTAAAGTTCTTAGCTTGGGGTGAAGTAGCGGTGGAGACTAATCGCGACGTAGAAGCGACCTGGGAGTACCACGAAGGGACCAAGCACTCATTCCAGAGTCTACGCTCCAGCCGGCATCTCCTTGACTACGAGAACCAGCCTCTCCCCTTCAAGATCTATTCGGGTCTGGAGCCCATCCCCCTGCCACGGGAGCTGGAACCTTCCGGCGTCCCCGCGCTGGAGGCGCTAGCGGCCAGCCCTGCCGAGGCAGAAGGCAAACGTCCCCTGGACCTGAAACTGCTGGCGAGGCTCCTACATTACTCGGCCGGAGTCACCAAGCGTATACGCTACCCGAAGGGCGAGATGCTGTTCCGGGCTGCCTCCTGCACAGGGGCGCTTTACCACATAGACCTATATCTGGTGTGCGAGGATCTGCCGGACCTGGAGGCGGGAGTCTACCATTTTGGGGCGCACGATTTCGCCTTGCGCCAGCTGCGGCGGGGCGACTTTCGGGGCGAGTTGGTGCGGGCCACGGCCGGCGAGTCGGCGGTGGCGTCGGCGCCGGCTACCCTCATATGCAGCAGCACGTTCTGGCGCAACTCCTGGAAGTATCAGGCGCGGGCTTACCGGCATTGCTTCTGGGACAGCGGCACCATCCTGGCCAACCTGCTGGCGGTGGGCAACGCCAACCAGATTCCTCTAAAGTTGGTTACCTCCTTCGTGGACGAACCGGTGAACCGGCTGCTGGACCTGGACGCCAGCCGGGAAGTGGCCTTGCAACTGGTGCCGGTGGGCCGTGACCCGGCCGATGAGATCGGTCCACCCTTAGCCGTCGATGTGCTCGATCTGGAGGTTGCGCCCTATTCGCGCCGGGAGGAGAGCTACCCAGCGATGGTGGCAATGCACTCGGCGTCGTCACTCCTTGATCCCGGTGAGATATCGGACCTGTGGGGGAAACCCCCTACTCTGGTAAACTCCGCGCCCACGGGCCCGATGTTCCCCCTGGTGTTGACGCCCGAAACCGCCCTGCCGGAAGATACCCTCGAAGAAACCATCCTGCGGCGGGGTTCCAGCCGGCGTTTCCGCCGGGCCGCCATCACTTTCGAGCAGCTTTCCAACATGCTGGACCGGGCGACACGGGGAATTGCAGCCGACTTCCTGGACGGTTCCGCCGGCACCTTGAACCAGCTCTACCTCATCGTCAACGACGTGGAGGACCTGCCCCAGGGAAGCTACGTCTTCCACCGGGATCGGGATGAGCTGGAGCAGCTGGCCCAGGGCGATTTTCGAGTCCAGGCCGGGCACCTGGACCTGGGCCAACCCCTGGCCGCCGACGCCAGCGTCAACGTTTACATCCTGACGGACCTGAAGTCGGTCCTGGACCGGTACGGCAACCGTGGCTACCGCATGGCCCAGGTGGAGGCCAGCATCATGGGGGGAAGGATTTACCTGGGAGCCTACGCCCAGCGGCTTGGCGCCACCGGCCTTACCTTCTTCGACGACGAAGTCACCGAGTTCTTCTCGCCCCACGCCGAGGGTAAGAGCGTCATGTTCCTGGTGGCCGTGGGCAGACGGGCGAGAAGAAGGTAGTCAATCACAACCAGAGGGATGTCCGGCGTTGGATTTAATCCGACCAAAGACCAGGGGCGGATTTGCAGCACAAGGAGAGTGCAGAAATGCAGACGGATTGTCTGTCTGTCACGGGTTGAGGAACGAAGGACCCGTCAATTTGCCGAAGGACCACGATCAGGCAAGTCCTCCGCGCGCTCATGGGGCTGTGGCTAGTCCGACCGGAGCGGAGAGACAGTAGACTTCCGGGCCTGGGGATATCAAGACGATTCAAAGCGG
>JADFKX010000050.1 GCA_022564695.1 Chloroflexota bacterium
TTCTGGATAACGCGGCGCAGAGGGCGCGCGCCGAACAACGGGTCGAACCCCTTCTCGCCGATCCAGTCCTTGGCGGCGTCGGTCATCTCCAGAGTCACGTCCTTATCGCGGAGTTGATTCTCGACCGACTTCATCTCGTTCTCCACGATCAGGCGTATCTGCTCCTTAGAGAGGGCGTGGAACACAACCGTGGCGTCCAGGCGGTTCAGGAACTCCGGCCGGAAGACGTTCTTCATCGCCGAGAGCACCTTCTCCTTCATCTTCTCGTATTCCTGGTCCGCCTTGGCATCCGCCGTCTTGGTGGAGAACCCCAACGACGTCTCCTTGCGGATGAGGTCTGAGCCGACGTTGGAGGTCATGATGATGATCGTATTGCGGAAGTCCACCTTGCGGCCCTTGGCGTCGGTCAGGTGACCGTCGTCGAAGATCTGGAGAAGCATGTTGAACACGTCCGGGTGAGCCTTCTCGATCTCGTCCAGTAGGATGAGGCAATAGGACTTGCGACGAACCATGTCGGTAAGCTGGCCGGCGTCCTCGTAGCCCACGTAGCCCGGCGGGGCGCCAATGAGCCTGGAGACGTTGTGCTTCTCCATAAACTCGGACATGTCCAGTTTGAGCATCGCCTCTTCGTCGCCGAACATGAACTCGGCGAGGATCCGGGCGAGGAACGTCTTGCCCACACCGGTTGGTCCCAGGAACATGAACACGCCGATGGGGCGGCGCGGGTCCTTGAGCCCGGCGCGGGCACGCCGCACGGCCTTGGCGATATTGTGGATCGCTTCGTCCTGACCCACTACCCTCTCGTGCAGCACGTCCTCCATGTGGAGCAGCCGCTGCGACTCCTCAGAGGCGATGCGCGTGACGGGGATGCCGGTCCACATGGCGACGACCTCGCAGATGTCTTCCTCCGTCACAACCGGCTTGGACTCTTCTTTCTCCGTCTTCCAGCCCGCCTGCATCCCCTCCAGCTTATCCTGGAGGTTAACCTCGCGGTCACGGAGCTGGGCGGCGAACTCGTACTGCTGGGCGGCGATCGCCTCCTCCTTCTCGCGCCGCAGGCTCTCCAGCCCCTTGCTCGCCTCTTGCAGCGAAGGCGGGGCGTAGGAGCGCTTGATGCGCACCCGTGAGGCGGCTTCGTCCACCAGGTCTATCGCCTTGTCGGGGAGGAAGCGATCCGGCACGTAGCGAGAGGCCAGCTCAGCGGCCGCCTTTAGCGCCTCATCGCTGATGGTGAGATGGTGATGCTCCTCGTAGCGGGCCCTGATCCCGTGCAGGATGGCTATCGTCTGCTCGGTAGTCGGCTCCTCCACCACGATTGGCTGGAGGCGGCGCTCCAGGGCTGCGTCCTTCTCGATGTGTTTCCGGTAGTCATCCAGAGTGGTGGCGCCGATGCACTGAAGCTCGCCGCGGGCCAACGAAGGCTTAAGTATGTTGGCGGCGTCCACAGCGCCTTCGGCGGCGCCGGCGCCCACCAGCATGTGCATCTCATCGATGAACAGAATGCAGTTGCCCGCGCTCTTCAGCTCCTCGATGACCTTCTTCAGCCGCTCCTCGAACTCACCACGGTACTTCGTCCCGGCCACCAAGCTGCCGATATCCAGGGTCACGATGCGCTTGCCCTGGAGCATCTCCGGCACTTCGCCTTTGACCACTCGTTGGGACAGCGCCTCCACGATGGCCGTCTTGCCTACGCCGGGCTCGCCGATAAGCACAGGGTTGTTCTTGGTGCGGCGAGAGAGTATCTGCACCACACGTTCGATCTCTTTGTCACGACCGATTACTGGATCCAGCTTGTCGGCCCGCGCCGCGGCCGTCAGGTCAATCCCCAACTGGTCGACGGTCGGCGTACGAGTGGACGCGCGACCTCCCTGAGACGCTCCCTGGGGCATGCTCTGCGAGAGGATTCGCGTGACCTCCGCGCGCAGCTTCTCCAGGCTCACGCCCAGGCTCTCCAGAACGCCTGCGGCGATGCCCTCGCCCTCGCGCACGAGGCCGAGAAGCAGGTGCTCCGTGCCGATGTAGTGGTGGCCCAGGCGGCGCGCCTCGTCCACGGCAAGCTCGATAACCTTCTTCGCCCGAGGCGTAAGCCCTATCTCGCCCATCACCGCGCGGTCGCCGCGGCCGATGATGAACTCAACAGCAGAGCGAACCTTGTTCAGTTCTACACCCAGGTTGGCCAGTACCTTGGCCGCTACGCCCTCGCCCTCACGCACGAGGCCGAGGAGCAGGTGCTCCGTACCGATGTAGTTGTGATTGAAGCGCAGGGCCTCTTCTTGGGCCAGAGTCAGAACCCTGCGAGCTCTCTCCGTAAACTTGTCGAACCTATCCGCCATAACCTACGCTCCAGCCCAATATCTAGTCGCTCGTCTCGTCCTTCGCAGGCTCAGAGGCCTCGTCGGCCTCAGCAGACATATCCTTCTCTTTGATCAACGCATCCGGAGTGTCTTCCGTTACAGTAGATCCGTCTTCAATTTCAGATTCACTGGCGGTTTCGGCATTTTCCTCCCCCTCCTCCTCGACAGTCGCCTCGGGCTCTGCATCCTCTCCCGCCTCGGGTTCGGCTTCAGACTCCGTGGTCTCTTCCGTCTCGGACTCCTCTGCAGCAGTCGCCTCGGGCTCTACAGCCTCCTCAGCCTCGGGTGCGGCCTCAGGCTCCGTGGTCTCTTCCGTCTCGGGTTCAGCCTCAGACTCTACAGCCTCTTCCGCCTCAGGTTCGGCCTCGGGCTCGGCGGCCTCTTCCGTCTCGGATTCCTCCGCCGCGGCTTCCGGCTCCGTAGCCTCCGCCGCCTCAGCCTCAGCCGCCTTCATTGCCGCCTCCATGGCGCCCAGTTCAGGCTCGGCCTCAGGCTTGGCCTCAGACGCGGTCTCAGCGTCCGGCTTCACGGCGGCGGTCTCAACAACCTCCGGCCTTGGCGGCGCCTCCACGCCCAGCCTGGCGTACACCTCCTCCGGCCCTGTGATGACGCCACCGCTATCGTTAAACACCCAGCCGTCCTCCTCGGCCTTGTCGCGAGCCTGCCTCAGGGACAGGCCCAGGCGGTGTCGGTCATGCTCTATGCGCACGATCTTAACGGGGACGACAGCGTCCTCATCGACGATCTCTTTAGGATGGTTGATCCGCCGGTCTACAAGCTCGGAGATGTGGATCAACCCCTCAATGGGGCCGTCCAACCGCACGAAGGCGCCAAAAGGTGCGAGCTTGGTCACCTGACCGGGGACGATCTGGCCCTCGCGGAACCCGGCAACCATCTCCTCCCATTTCTCTGGTTGGGCACGTCGCAGGCTGAGGGCGATCTTCTTGCTCTCCTGATCCACCTTCAGCACGTAAACCTCCACCTTGTCACCAACCTTGAACAGGTCATTCGGTGACTTGGGAGTACGCTCCCAGGAGAGCTCCGAAAGGTGGACAAGGCCGTCCGCACCGCCCACATCAACAAAGATGCCGAAGTCACGGATGCTGGTTATACTGCCGTCGCGGATATCGCCTTCGTTGAGCTCCTGAAGCAAACGTTCCTTCTCAGCAGCGCGCTTCTCCTGCAACGCCGCCCGTTCTGAAACGATGGCTCGATTCCGCCTGCGGTTCAGCTCGATCACTTTAAGGGTCAGGGTGCGCCCGATCCATTCCGCCAGCGCCCTCTCGGTGGTCTCCGGGTCGCCGCGTTCCGGCCGGCCGATAGCGATCTGGGACAGCGGGATGAAGGCGTTAACGCCCTCCACGTTTACTAGGAGGCCGCCCTTGTTGCTACCCGTAATGTAGCCTTCAAACGCCTGATTCTGATCCATGTACTCTTGCAGGACGCGCCAGCCCTGCTCGCCGCGGGCGCGATCCAGAGAGAGGATAATCTGGCCATCCGGCGACTCCGGCTGCACGACGAAGACGAGGACCTTCTCCCCCATTTGCAGCTTTGAGGGTCCTTCCGGCTGGAGGGAATGCATCTCGTTAGCGGGGATGACACCCTCAGACTTGGCGCCGATATCGACTAAGATGCCATCGCGATCGGTGCCAACGACAGCCCCTTCTACAATGTCCCCACGGCGGAGTTCGGTGTAAAGAGTGGTCTCCTGTTCCAGGAGAGCCGCCATGGACTGGGGCTCTTCACTGTTCAGCGTCCCTCCCTCTGGGTCTTCGGATGTCAAAAGTCGCACCTCCAAGCAAGTATGGATCAAGGCTACGGCAGCAACCTCGGCTTCATTATATGACACAACGTTACGTAGCGTACAGAGGAGATGAGTGGAAGATAAGTGAACGGTAAGGGATCAGTTTGGAGTTAGGGGGCTGGGGGCCGAGGGCTGGGTTTAGAGGCTGAAGGACGGCATCGTCAAACGCAAAAACAAAGGCCCTGGCGGCGGCCTATTTTCCTCACCCAGTTGCCCAGGCAGTATCGTCAGCGCTGAGGCGTTTCACTTCCGTGTTCGGGATGGGAACGGGTGGTTCCACCTCGCTCTAGCCACCAGGAGCCTTAGTCTTTCGGTTTGCCAACGCTGTGGGTCGGCGGGGCCAGCCCACAACTGTTGTCGTTTGGTAGCGGGGGTGGGACTCGAACCCACGACCTCCGGGTTATGAGCCCGGCGAGCTGCCGCTGCTCCACCCCGCGATGTGGATGAACAGAGAGTGCCTGATACGTTTTGTGGGGGTAATGGATTGGTGGTCAAGCCCTCGGCCATTAGTACGGCTCAGCTGAACCGGTTACCCGGCTTACACCTGCCGCCTATCAAGCGGGTAGTCTTCCCGCGGCCTTACTCCCCGCCGAAACGGGGATGGGAGACCTCATCTTGAGGGGGGCTTCGCACTTAGATGCTTTCAGCGCTTATCCCGTCCGGACATAGCTACTGGGCTTTTTGCTCCTGGCGGAACAACCCACACACCAGCGGTCCGTCCACCCCGGTCCTCTCGTACTAGGGGCAGCTCCTCGCAAGTCTCCTGCGCCCACTGCGGATAGAGACCGAACTGTCTCACGACGTTCTGAACCCAGCTCGCGTGCCGCTTTAATGGGCGAACAGCCCAACCCTTGGGACCTACTCCAGCCCCAGGATGCGACGAGCCGACATCGAGGTGCCAAACCTCCCCGTCGCTGTGAACGCTTGGGAGAGATAAGCCTGTTATCCCCGGGGTAGCTTTTATCCGATAAGCCACGGCCCTTCCACACGGAACCGTAGGATCACTTTGCCCGGCTTTCGCCCCTGCTCGGCTTGTTTGCCTCACAGTCAAGCCCCCTTATACCAATACGCTCAACGGCTGATTTCCATCCAGCCTGAGGGGACCTTTGGGCGCCTCCGTTACCTTTTGGGAGGCGACCGCCCCAGTCAAACTGCCCACCAGGCGCTGTCTCCCCGATCTTCGGGGGTTAGGAGGTAAACTAGGGAAGAGTGGTATTTCAAGGACGGCTCCGCTCCAACCAGAGTTGGAGTTTCACAGCCTCCCACCTATCCTACGCATCCCTGGCCCGCCTTCAACACCAAGCTACAGTAAAGCTCCACGGGGTCTTTTTGTCCTGCAGCGGGTAACCCGCATCTTCACGGGTCCTGCATTTTCGCCGAGCCCCCCGTCGAGACAGTGCCCAACTCGTGACACCTTTCGTGCGGGTCGGAACTTACCCGACAAGGAATTTCGCTACCTTAGGACCGTTATAGTTACGGCCGCCGTTCACCGGGGCTTCAGTTTGAGCCTTATCAGCCCGCTCCTTAACCTTCCGGCACCGGGCAGGTGTCAGCCCCTATACCTCAGCTCTCGCTTTGGCAGAGACCTGTGTTTTTGTTAAACAGTCGGCTGGGCCGCTTCGCTGCGACCTCCGTCCGCTCCCGGGGCTAGCCCGTTCACAGCCAGAGGTACCTCTTCTTCCGAAGTTACGAGGCCAAATTGCCGAGTTCCTTAACGGGGGGTCACTCGACCACCTGAGGGCGCTTACCCCTGCCTACCTGTGTCGGATTGCGGTACGGACATCCCCATGACTGGACGACGAGGCTTTTCTAGCCAGCGTGGGATTAGCTGAGTCGCCTTGACCGAAGTCGCCGCTCCCCTCAATCCCTCAGCTTAACCTGGGAAGGGATTTGCCTCTTCCCAGACGCCTACGGATCAAGGACGGACCATGTCCAATAGGCCCGCTCAACCTACCCTCCTGGGTCCTCCCGCCGTCTCATAACGTCAGTGGAGATGGGGCCGGAATAATAACCGGCTGTCCATCGGCATCGACTATACGTCTTAGCCTTAGGCCCGCCTAACCCTACGCGGACGAACCTTCCGTAGGAAACCTTAGGCATTCGGTGGGCGAGATTCTCACTCGCCTTGTGCTACTCGTGCCGGCATTCTCACTTCCGTACGCTCCACCAGCCCTCACGGCCTGGCTTCAATGCTGAACGGAACGCTCCCCTACCTTCCCCGATCAATGATCGGAGAACCACGGCTTCGGTGATGGGCTTGAGCCCCGTTAAATTTTCGGCGCAGGACGGCATTGACCAGTGAGCTGTTACGCACTCTTTAAAGGATGGCTGCTTCTAAGCCAACCTCCTGGCTGTCTGGGCTGTCCCACATCCTTTCCCACTTAGCCCATACTTGGGGACCTTAGCCGGTGGTCTGGGTTGTTTCCCTTTCGTCCGTGAAGTTTATCCCCCACGGGCTCACTCCCAGGCTTATCTCTTGGCATTCGTGGTTTGGTTGGGTTTGGTAAGCGTTGTGCCCCCTAGCCCATCCAGTGCCCTACCTCCAAGAGACTCTTCCTGAGGCTGCACCTAAATGCATTTCGGGGAGAACCAGCTATCTCCTGGTTCGATTGGCATTTCACCTCTACCCACAGCTCATCCAGAGACTTTGCACCGTCAAATGGTTCGGGCCTCCACCTAGATGTTATCGAGGCTTCACCCTGGCCATGGGTAGCTCACCAGGTTTCGGGTCAAATCCCAGCGACGTTCCAAAAGGAAGCGCCCTATTCGGACTCGCTTTCGCTACGGCTGCGCAAGTCGCCTTGCTTAACCATGCCACTAAGATTTACTCGCCGGCTCATTCTCCAATAGGCACGCCGTCACCCCGGCGAACCGAGGCTCCGACGGTTTGTAGGCACGCGGTTTCAGGAACTTTTAACTCCCCTTCCGGGGTACTTTTTCACCGTTTCCCTCACGGTACTTCTGCACTATCGGTCGCTGGAAGTGTTTAGCTTTGGAGGGTGGTCCCCCCAGCTTCCCACGGGATTTCACGTGTCCCGTGGTACTCAAGAACACAAACCAGGAAGGCTCAGCGTCCCTTCGCGTACGAGGCTTTCACTCTCTACGGCGTCCCTTTCCAGGGTACTTCTGCTGGGACTGAGCTTGGTAACTTCCCGGGAGCTCCACAGCGCTCCCCATTCGTGTCTTACAACCCCGCCAGGGCATTGGCCCGTGGGCCGTTACCTTCCCTGACGGTTTGAGCTGCTCCCCGTTCGCTCGCCGCTACTAAGGGAATAATCTCTTTTCCTCGGGGTACTTAGATGTTTCAGTTCCCCCGGTTCCCTCTCCAACTCAAGTTGGAGTGCCTCAATTATTCATCAAGGCGGGTTCCCCCATTCGGAAATCCCCGGCTAAGCTTGCTAGACAGCTAACCGAGGCTTATCGCAGTCTCGCCGCGTCCTTCATCGGCTTCCAGCGCCTAGGCATCCACCGCGCGCCCGTAGTAGCTTTAACCACCAATCCATTACCACCACAATGCGGGGTTGTTGATCCCTCAGGTCACTCTCTATTCATCTGTTAAGGTGCTCCCCGGCTTCCTGCCGGGCTTCCCTGCCGAAGTGTCCTTCGGCGGGGGAGTCCGCCTGGAAGTTGATCTACTCATGAAAAGACCGGCCTGATGTGGGCCGATCCATCTGCCATCAGACCTCTATTCTTCGCTCCTTCTATTCGATTGTCAAGGGCAAACTCCCTGCCAACTTCACCCTTTCCTCAGCCGGCTACGCTGGTGGAGCCGGGGGGACTCGAACCCCCGACTTCCGCCTTGCAAAGGCGGCGCTCTCCCAACTGAGCTACGGCCCCACTGTCTTCCGTTGCATGGTGGGCGATGGTGGACTCGAACCACCGACCTCGGTCTTATCAGGACCGCGCTCTAACCAGCTGAGCTAATCGCCCACCTTGTTGAGGGTCGGCGGTCTCGGCCCACAATTCCCGGCGGGGCTGCCGCCTGGCCGCCCGTTTAGGCTGGCCCTTAACCCCTGCATAGCGGATGGAAGCGCTTGGCGGTCTTTCCTACAGTAACCCCAAACTAGGTTCGGGGATCGACCTTAGGAGATGGCAGATCCTGTATAGGACCTGCGGTCTCTCCCTAGAAAGGAGGTGATCCAGCCGCACGTTCCCGTACGGCTACCTTGTTACGACTTCGTCACAGTTACCCGCCTCACCCTAGACGCATGCCTCGCTTGCGCGTTGGCTCAGCGGTTTCAAGTGCTGCCGGCTTCCATGACGTGACGGGCGGTGTGTACAAGGCCCGGGAACGTATTCACCGCAGTATTGCTGACCTGCGGTTACTAGCGACTCCGCCTTCATGCAGGCGAGTTGCAGCCTGCAATCTGAACT
Source organism: Chloroflexota bacterium (assembly GCA_022564695.1). Lineage (GTDB taxonomy): Bacteria > Chloroflexota > Dehalococcoidia > SM23-28-2 > RBG-16-64-32 > JADFNQ01. The sequence goes on from JADFKX010000050.1 coordinate 8,533, forward strand.
GAGGCCGGCTTTGGGGGATTGGCTCCAGCTCGCGCTTTAGCAACCCGCTGTACCGGCCATTGTAGCGTGTGTGTAGCCCAGGACGTAAGGGCCATGCTGACTTGACGTCATCCCCACCTTCCTCTGAGTTTATCCCAGCGGTCCCGTCAGAGAATATAACTGACGGCGGGGGTTGCGCTCGTTGCGGGACTTAACCCAACACCTCACGGCACGAGCTGACGACAGCCATGCAGCACCTGTACTAGCTCCCCGAAGGGTCCTTCACCTTTCAGATCAGTACCACCGGTATGTCAAGCCCTGGTAAGGTTCTTCGCGTTGCATCGAATTAAACCACACGCTCCGCCGCTTGTGCGGGCCCCCGTCAATTCCTTTGAGTTTTAGCCTTGCGGCCGTACTCCCCAGGCGGGACACTTAAAGCGTTAGCTACGGCACAGAGGGGGTCGATACCCCCCACACCTAGTGTCCAACGTTTAGGGCGTGGACTACCCGGGTATCTAATCCGGTTTGCTCCCCACGCTTTCGCGCCTCAGCGTCAGAATAGGCCCAGAAGGCCGCCTTCGCCACTGGTGTTCCTCCCGATATCTACGCATTTCACCGCTACACCGGGAATTCCACCTTCCTCTGCCTATCTCTAGTTTGCCAGTATCCGATGACCTCTCCCAGTTGGGCCGGGAGATTTCACACCGGACTTAACAAACCGCCTACACGCCCTTTACGCCCAGTAAATCCGGACAACGCTTGCCACCTACGTATTACCGCGGCTGCTGGCACGTAGTTAGCCGTGGCTTATTCGCCGGGTACCGTCAGAGCTTCTTCCCCGACAAAAGGGGTTTACGACCCGAAGGCCTTCTTCCCCCACGCGGCGTCGCTGGGTCAGGCTTTCGCCCATTGCCCAAGATTCCTCGCTGCTGCCTCCCGTAGGAGTCGGGGCCGTGTCTCAGTCCCCGTCTGGCTGGTCGTCCTCTCAGACCAGCTACCCGTCGTAGGCTTGGTAAGCCGTTACCTCACCAACTACCTGATAGGACGCAGGCCCCTCCCTCAGCGCCTTGCGGCTTTCCTCCCGTGGTCTCTCACCACGGGAACGTATGCGGTATTAGTCCACCTTTCGGCGGGTTATCCCCCACTGTGGGACAGGTTTCCTACGCGTTACTCAGCCGTCTGCCACTCCCCGATAAATCGGGGCGTTCGACTTGCATGCGTAAGGCGCGCCGCCAGCGTTCGTCCTGAGCCAGGATCAAACCCTCATCAAAAAGATTCGCGTTTGTTCCCAGCCTAAAGTTTAGACTGGATGCCTCGCACTTCCATCCGCTATGCAGTTGTTAAAGTACCAGCGCCAAACGCACAGCATACGCAATCGCCCCACGCCCGTCAACTTGTCTGACCCGCGTGGGACTCAGTTGGCGCTATTAAAGAACTGCTGTAACCGTATAGTTTATATCACGCCAGCCCCCGCTAGTCAACAGCCGCGGCGCCTCCACGTCTCCGCCGAAACCACAGCCGTAGGGCGCAACGGGAGCCCTCTCGCAGCGCCGCTCGCTCATCAATGCGCTGCCCTACCACCCAGGCCACACCCCAGGGCGCGCACACCACCGGCACCGAATCCCGCTCCTCCTGCGGCACCTTGGCGTCCACGAGTATATCCTGCAACTTCTTCTCTCCGCCCAGGCCCAGCGGCCGCAGACGGTCACCGCGCCGCCGCGAGCGCACCACGACACCAGGGCCGATAGCGTCTGCGTCCAGCCAGGCCTCAAACCGGGTTCGCGGCCGCGGCGCCGACGGCGGCGGCCGGACGATCTCCGCCACAGCTACCCAGCCCGGCAGCTCCGTGCGACCCGGCACCGCCAACGGCGTCTCGGCAATCGTCTTTGAGGGTCTTCGCGGCGTTGAACCGATGCGCACCTCGCGCGCGCTGACCGAGGCCGTGAGCCCGTGCGGCAGCGAGACGCTGCTGCGGCGCTTAGCCAGCGCCTCCTCCACAGCGACGATGTGGACGGACTCCACGTCCGCCGTGGCGCCAGCCAGACGGCGCACCGCACGCCGCAGCAGGCGCGCCCGCAGCACCGGCGCCAGAGACGAAAACGGCTTCCTAACAAAGGTGACGCTCTCACTTGCGAGCGAGGCCAGCGAGCGCCACTCAGCATCAGCGGCGTCATCCAGAGAACCGGCGTGAGCATGTACCGCTGCAGCCGCAGGATGTGGCCTAGGAGACGAAGCTGTGAGACGACCGTGACCCGCATGTCTTCCTTGTAGAGCTTCAAAGCAAGCAGGTTGGCCTTGATGCCATCCTTGGCGCGTCCGATCGCTTCCTGGTTCGACAGGTGGCGAAAGGCCAGCAGCATGACGACGCCCGTCGCCGCCGAGAGAATCGTTAGACCCATCCACGCCGGTAACGGGGAGAGCACCGCATAGAGGGCATCGCCCATGACGGTGCATATAGGGTTGACCATCGCCAGGACCGGCGACAACAGCGGATTGACAAGGACGTCGACCGCGGCGAACAGCCAAGCGAGAAACGTCTTCACCGCCTCCCACGCCGATAGCACCGTCTCCGCACCGCTAATGAGTATGTTGTTGATCGTCTGCATCGTAAGTCTGTGGTGCGGCATGGTACCGCATGAGGCGTGGTCCGCCCACCGCTTCCGTGTCGACCGGTTATGCGTGGCCACGCATTAACCGACGGGTGTTGCGAGCTGCGCGACCGTCAGGGAGCGGACGATCGTAAATCACCGGGGAGCGCAGGAGCGCTCCCTAACGGTCGCGGCTCTGCTCAGGCGTACCCATCGAAGGACGCGCGATGGAGCACAAGAACATTTCGCGTATTCGAATGCCGGGTCCGCCGGCCTTCCGGTAACGCCGAACGTGGAGAAATCGCGCGGGCTGAAGCCCGCGGCTCAGAACGAAAAGACCTCGAACGCTCTAAGCCCCGGATGCACTAAGGGCAGACGGTGTTGGCCGGTTTGGCAGTGTCGTTCCAGGAAACCCAGAGGTCCGAGCCGTTGAGGAGGTCCACCGCTGTGAGGATGTCCAGCGGTGTGACCAACGACGAGCGGTCGACGTCACAGCTCCGGGCGCCCCACGGGATGATGCAAGTACCCTTGAGGCAGCAGTTTTG
>JADFKX010000220.1 GCA_022564695.1 Chloroflexota bacterium
ATCACGGGCTCAAGGTCAGCGGCGGAGTACGGGCGTCCGCCGATGATGTAGGCGGCGCGGCGGAAGAACCCCCAGTCCTCCCGGATGCTCTTCTTCGGCCGGAAGGCGATAACGGCATCGATGATGAGGGCGTTGTAGAGGTTGATCCAGAACGCCAGCCGCTCCTCGCGGCTGCGGAGAGAGGCGGGATCGAACGTTTGGAGACGGGCGCTGCGGGCACGATAGCGGGCGTAAGTTTGGCTGCCGGCGAGGGCGGTATAGTCGAAGCAGTTATAGCTGGGGTCGTAGGCCTCGGCCTTCATCGCCTGGACGGCGGCGAACATCTCCTGTCCGATGTCCGACCCAGCGGGAGGCTGCTCGTCGACGCGGTTGAGGGCGGCGGACGGGTCGATGCGGAGGGCGAGGTTCAGGAGGCGGTGGTAGCCGCCGTACAGGGGAGCGATGAGATCAGGCATGCCGTTCCGCTTAATAGGATACGCCAGGCGGCGATCCGGGGATGGGTCAGGGGAATAAGAAGCGCTCTCCGAGTGACCTTAGCTGCTGCGGCCTCCGGCTCTCGCTAGGGCTTCAGGTTGCCCTTCCGCTCCGCGATCCCCTTTGTCCGCTCTCGCTACGTGCCGCTCGGAGAGCATCGCTATTCTCTCTCGATACGGAGAGGTTGTCAAGGGTTGGTGCGACGGCTATCGTCACTTGGCAGCCCGCCACGGACGTAGACGATGCATATTCTCTCGAAAGCTGGTCGGAGCGCCCCTATCCTATTGACGATGGCGAAGACTGAAAAGAAGGTGAACCCTTTAGTTAGCGCAAAAGGCTGCCGGTCCGATAGGCGGGCGCTAGGGTAGGAGATCGTGCTTAAGGACGGCGATGAAGGGCAGGTTGCGGAACCGCTGCCGGAAGTCCAACCCGTAGCCGACGACGAACTCATCGGGGATCTCGAAGCCGATGTAGTCAAGCTTCACGTTAGCGATACGACGGACCTGCTTGTCCAGGAGCGTGCACACCCTTAGGGAGGCCGGGTGCTTGGATTGAAGGTATTCCATTACGTGGTTCAGGGTCATCCCCGTGTCCACGATGTCCTCTACGAGGATGACGTCGCGGCCCTTGATGTTCTCGTCAAGGTCCTTGAGGATGCGCACGGCGCCGGAACCGTTGCCCTCGTAGGAGGAGACCGACATGAAGTCGACGGCTGCAGCGGGGATCGAGATGCTTCGCATTAGGTCGGACATGAAGCAGATGACGCCCCGCAGAATACCGATGAGCACCGGCTCCCGACCGGCGTAGTCGTGGCTGATGAGGGCGCCCAACTCGCCGACGCGACGCTGAAGCTTGGTAACGGGGATAAGGACGCGGTCTATCTCAGGCACCTGTTCCGGGGCCAGGGGGCCGTAGCCGTACTTAGCCAGCAGGCGCAGGTAGTCACGCTTCTTGAGCAGCTTAATGTTTACTTCTGGGTGGAGCTGCTTAAGCAGGCGCATCTTCCGGTTCTTCTCGGCTGTGAGGCCCGTCTTCAGTGTGGTGATTTCGATGTACATGTTGAGGTCCGGCAGGTAGAAGTCCGGGGTGAACGCTTCCGCCACGTGGCCGTTCTCCCAGCGGAGGGGGAAGGAGCGGGGCTCGTACTGCCAGGTGATGCCGTAGAAGTCCAGGATGCGGGCGAACTCATACTCCGCTGGGTGAGCGAAGGGAGCGGGCACATCTTCGGTGGGAGCGCCGGTAACCGGCGTGCGGGCGCGGGTGGTAGTGAGGGGTGGTCTGCTGGTGGTGGGGAGAAGGCCGGCGTCAGCGGTTGCTTTCTTGCCGCGTTGCCCGCCGCGTTTCCGTTTGGGCTTGGCCTGCGGCTCCTCCGCTGTGGCGATAGGTTCTGTCACCTCCGGCTCGGCTTTAGCGTCGGTGGGCTTCTTGTGGCGCCGGCCGCCACGGCTGCCGCGCTTCCGTTTGGGCTTGGTCTCGAGTTCGGCTTGAGGCTCCGCTGCCGGAGCGATGGGCTCTGTTGTCTGGATGGGTTCTGTCACCTCCGGCGCGGCTTTGGCGTCGGTGGGCTTCTTGTGGCGGCGGCCGCCACGGCTGCTGCGCTTCCGCTTGGGTTTGGTCTCTAGCTCCGCTTGAGGCTCCGCTGCCGGGGCGATGGGCTCTGCCTCCGGGGCGATGGGCTCTGCCGCCTGCGGCTCGGCTTTGGTGGCGGTGGGCTTCTTGTGGCGCCGGCCGCCGCGGCTGCCGCGTCTGCGTTTGGGCTTGGTCTCGAGTTCGGCTTGAGGCTCCGCCGCCGGGGCGGTGGGCTCTGCCGTCTGGATGGGCTCCGCTGCCTGCGGCTCGGCTTTGGCGTCGGTGGCCTTCTTGTGGCGCCGGCCGCCGCGGCTGCCGCGCCTGCGCTTCGGTTTGGCCTCCGGCTCGTTGCCCGCTGAAGTCATCGCAAAGGGGGAAGGTTCGATAGCTGTAGTGCGCTCAGGTTCCTGTGCCGGGGGTTCTGGAGTGCGTACCGCTGGGGCGGGGAGCGGCGGAAGGGTGAGTTGTGGTCGGCGACGGATGCTACGCCTGGGAGCAACTGCGTCTCCCAAGGAGAAGCTCTTCGTATCTTTTGTGGCGCGTGCCATTCGTCGTCATTGTAGGCCATTTCGCGATTATGCGCCATAGCGATTTCATAAATGGTTATCCACATCTGTGGATTAATACGCTCTGAGCCAGCTGGTCTTCCCGGGCTACGCTCCCGTCTGCCGGTTGCTAGGTGCGCGGATGTCGTATACGATCGGCCCAGCGCGATGGCTACTGCAGAGATCAACGGAGTCAACCTCTATTATCAGGAGCAGGGCAAAGGCCCTGCGGTGGTGTTTGCCCACGGGGCCGGAGGCAACCACCTGAGCTGGTGGCAGCAGGTACCTGTGCTCTCCGCGGACTATCGCTGTATCACCTTCGACCACCGTGGCTGGG
>JADFKX010000221.1 GCA_022564695.1 Chloroflexota bacterium
TGGCCGATGGGACTGGCGACAAGCACCGCTCACTAGGCCAGGACGTATGGCGCCAGTTTCGCCGCCACAAAGGAGCGGTCGTCGGGCTGATCATGCTCTCGATCATCGTTGTGGCCAGCAGCATCGGTCCACTAATCTACCCGCTGGACCCGTTCGAGATCGACGTGCCCAACGCCAACCTGGGCCCGACCCTGGCCAACCCGATGGGAACGGACAACCTGGGCAGGGATGTGATGGCCCGGGTACTGATCGGCGGGCGCATCTCACTGGCGGTTGGTTTTGCGGCCATGTTCGTCGGCGTGTTCGTCGGTGTCGGCGTCGGAGTCGCCGTCGGGCAGCCGGTCCTCGGGCACGGCGTCGGCGTGGCTGTCGGTGTCGGCGTGGCTGACGGTGTCGGCGTGGCTGTGGCCGTCGGCGGAATGATCGCCCGGATCTGGATGCTGCGGTCACGCTCCCCGACCCCTTTGCCCGCCACGTCCAGCTTCATGTGGTACGGTGCGCCGTTGATCGAGCCTGCTCCCTTCCCTTTCCCCCAGTCGAGGCCAGATGCCAGATGGCCACTCCAAAGAAGGTAAACCGTCTCTGTCAGGGCGGTGAGGGCGACTGTGTACTCCTTCTCAGCTTTCTGACCCCGATCCGGAGCGCAGAGGCCATTGGGTGAAGGCCCGGCCGCGTTCACAAAAGTGCCTCCCCAGAGCTTGAACCTCCGGTCGGCCTCACCGTTGTCGAAGACAATACTGGGATCGTCCGGCACAGCCAGGGTCGCGTCCGGAACTGAGGCGCCGGGGCCGTCCTCGTGAAGGGCCGGCGCGTCGCCGCGGTCGCGGTCGTAGCTGCTCAGGAAATCGTAGCCGTTGACGCTCCGTTGAACGCAATCGTAGCGGATGCCGAAGGTGTAGGTCGTCCCAGGCACGGCATTCTCGATACGTAGCATGAACGGTACGCCTTCGCCCTCTTGATAGGTGGAGTTCTGCGGGTTCAGGTTGCCGAACCGCCAGCTGACGAGCGTATCGGCCCATTGGGCCAGGGTGTAGTGAGGGGGCGGGCCAGAGCCTGATCGCGCCGGCTGCGGTGACTCATCGGTGAACGGCTCGCCTCCGCCCGAGCTGAAAGCCAGGGAGAAGCTAGTCAGACCCACCAGCACCAACACGGAAGCCAGAGCGTACAGCGGCCACCGGGGCGAAAAGCGAACCCCTCTGGCAGGCCGGACGACCTCAGTCCACTCCCAGCCCTCTTCGGCAACTCCTCGGCAACCGACGACGCGTGATTCTGGCGCGGGCAATGACAACGGGAAGCACCCCCAATTACAACAATCGAAGACCATCTTGAGGCCCCAGCGAATTATGGTCAAGTGTCTCGCCGGAGGTGACTAGGCGCCGATGCCCTCGCCCAAGAGATCGGCCTGGAGCCTGCACCCGATCCGCTGGAGCAGAAGCTCTAGGCTCGCACCTCGACCATGATCAGATCCGACGGCTGAAGAGCCTCTATCGCCAGTCGCTTTTCTTCCCTGATCGGGGCAGCGTCCCCGCTGGTCAAGCGCTCACCGTTCAGGCTCACTTCACCTTCGATCAGGAAGAAGTAGGCCCCGAATCCGGGCTCGAACTCATGCTCCAGCGTCCTTCCCTCTTCCAGGCGCGACAAGTATACCCAGGCGTCCTGGTGTACGCTCACCCCAACCCCATCTGCGCCATCCGGTGAGACGGCCGGCAGTAAAACGTTGGTGCGGTCCTCTAGTGTGAACGACTTCTGCTCCACCGAGGGCGCCAGCCCCCGCTCCCTGGGCATGATCCACATCTGGATGAACCGCATCGGCTCCGTCTTAGAGTGGTTCATCTCCGAATGCATCATCCCTGAGCCCAGCGTAGCCCGCTGCACGGAGCCCGCCGCTAGCACACCACCGTTTCCCTCGCTGTCGGTGTGCTCAAACGTCCCCTCCACGACGTACGTCAGACCTTCGATATCGCGGTGCGGGTGCATAGGCCAGGCGACGCCCGGGTTAAGCGTATCGTCGTTGAACACGCGCAGGGCGCCGAACCCCATGTTCTGGAGGTCGTAGTACTCGTCGAAAGAGAAATGCCAGTTGGCGGAGAACCAGCCACCCTCCTTGTGGTATATCTCATCTCGACGCCGTACCCGGATCAATCTTCCTCGCTCCTACTTCGCTCAACGCCGTGCGTATGTTAACACTGCGATCGGTCTTGATCGTTACACGTGACATATGCAAATGCAGCACGTAGACGTTGGGCTAAAGTTGTGTAATAATGCATAACTAGCTGTGGAATCACAGCGACGAACCACGCCCATTGGCCGGCTAGCCGGCCAAAGTTCGAGCCCGAGGGGGGGAACCGTGAATACAGAAGAGCGTACGCTCCCAACTGCTGTAATCGCACTTGTCGCAATCACTATCGCCATCGCCGCGATGGCACTGGCCAGCGATCTTGGCGCTCTTAGCACGACACGGGAAGCTTCCGGCACGGGCGCCGGCAGTCCTGCGGCGTGCGAAGGCCCTAACGTTCTGGAGAACCCAGACGATGGCACCGTCACACCATTCACGGTTACGTTGAGGGCAGGCCAGGACTCCATCCCTTCGGGACTAGTCCTCCCTGCGGGAACGATTACCTCGATTTGTATTAAATCCGGCCAGAACAACATGTTCGGGGGCACCGGACACAGCGACCTGATCACCACGGATGGGAATTACGGTGGTCCTCCCCCCGGCCACCCCGACTGCTACACGGTAGCCAGCCTTGGCAGTGGCGAAGTAACTATCACTAGAAACCTCAGTGGCCCTGTAACGGGCCGCGCTAACGACCCTGACACCCTTTGGTGTCAGCAGATCAGCCACGTAGACGTCACTATCCAGGAGCCGACGCCGACGCCGACGCCTACGCCTACACCGACGCCGACGCCGACGCCTACGCCTA
>JADFKX010000222.1 GCA_022564695.1 Chloroflexota bacterium
GCCGCTCACCTGAGCGATAGCAGTTCGAAAGTAAGACTCCCATTGTCGTAGCGTATCAGCGGGCGCGTCTCCGTATCCGCGTACCATGCCCTCTGGGTGCCATCAGAAGACCGGATCTCCAATCGCCAGGTCTCGAAGGTGCCGGCCGGCACCTCCACCGTCTCCTTGCCCGTCACCTTCAGCGATTGCGATATGACCTGCGGTTTGGCAAGCGTAGCGGAGAGGACATCCGCGTAGGTCGCCTCGTACCCCTCCCGAAAGTCGATAGTCCGCCACAGAAAGACATCCGTCCAGCTATCGTAAGAGCGCGTCGGCACAGCGAATTCATCACGGCGATCATCGTCTTCCGTACGCTGCACCACTAGCGCGCTGCCGTCCTCATACTCCACCTGCCAACGCCGCACCCCCTCCGGCCCATCAACAACCCGCTGTACCGAGCGCGGCCGCATCGTCTCGCCGTCCACCATCGCCTCCACCTCATCGCTAAACTCCTCACTCTCGAACTCCTGAGTGAAGATGACCTTTCCGTCCCTTATTTCTATGCGGAGGATGGCGCTGCCCCTCACGTCGTCGCCATCCATGAGACGATAGCGGGCCTCTTCTGGCGCCTCCCAGGGGATGTTCGACACGACCGTCTGGCCGGAAAGGATAACCGTCTCCGATTCACAGGCAGCCACCGCCAACGCCAGCAGGGAGAGACCGACGAACAGCCGCGCCACGCGCAACGCCATCAGGCTCCCGCCGCCACCAGCGACCGTACGATTGCCACCGCCTGCTCAACATCACCGCCACCGACGCCGTAGTGCGTAACCATGCGGATGCGCCCGCCTTCGTCCAGACAGAGAACGCGCCTCTCTTCCAGACGGCGGACCAGTTCGCCTAGAGACCACCCCTCCACGGTGAAGTAGACCAGGTTGCTCTGCGGCGGCGGCGCCAACTCGATCCCGGGCAGGCTCGCAAGCTCCTCAGCCAGGGCACTGGCGTTCTCGTGATCGTCCGCCAAACGGCCAACCATATTCTCCAGGGCATACACCCCGGCAGCGGCGATAATACCGGCCTGCCGCATGCCGCCGCCCAGCATCTTGCGGTACCGTCGCGCCTCACCGATGAACTCCTCACTGCCGCAGAGGACGGAGCCTACGGGACAAGCTAGCCCTTTGCACAGGCTAAAGGCGACGGAGTCCGCGTACTGCGCTAGCTGAGACGCGGGCACTCTCATGGCCAGCGCGGCGTTGAACAGCCGCGCCCCGTCCAGATGCACCGGTAGGTCGTGCTCGTCGGCTAGGGCACGGACGGCGGCGAGATCGTCCTCATCTAGGACGCTGCCGCCGCAGAGGTTGTGCGTATTCTCGATGCAGATGAGACCCGTGGCGGGGTAATGCACATCGCGGCCGCGGATGGCGCGGCGGACCTCGGTCAGCTCCAGCCGCCCCTGCTCGTCGTTGGGGACGGTGCGCAGACCCAGGCCACCCAAGGCGAAGGCTCCCCCCACTTCGTAGTGCACTATATGCGATTTGTCCCCCAGGACCACCTCGTTACCGCGTTGGCAATGGGAGAGCATCGCCGTCAGGTTGCTCTGCGTGCCGCTGATGGTGAGGAGAGCTGCCTCCTTGCCCATTACCTCCGCCGCCATCGCCTCCAGCCGGTTGACCGTGGGGTCGTCCCCGAACACGTCGTCCCCTAACTCCGCCTCCGCGATCGCTTTCCGCATCTCCGGCGGCGGCAGGGTGACAGTATCGCTCCTGAGGTCAATGATCTTCATGGCTCAATAAAAAGGGCGCCGACCTGACGCGGCGACCCCGTCCTCGTCCTTGCGCCTCCGCCTAGCCTGAGCGTTCCCAGAGAGACTGGTAGGTCTCGCCTCCGCGAATGGCGGCCATCACCTCCGCCTTCTCCTCCTGTGCTAGTTCATCGAACACGGACTTGCAGGCCTCAAGCATCTTCTCGCCGCCAAGGCTCACCATCCGGCCTTCTATCTTGTCCCACAGGCCGGAGGCGCGGAACGTCTCCATCTGACGGGGCCACATGAAGGACATGATCTTGTCGGGCAGGGGCAGCCGCGGTCGTAGCTTCTTCAACGATTTGAACCGTTCCTCCACGGAGTTAGCCTTGGAGACGACGGCTACCATGGGGCCTTCACTCTCGCTCGTGCGGGCATCGACGAGCAGGCGTTTGTCGAGGATTGCGAAGCGCACAACCAGCACTTCGGCGGCGTCGATGACGCGCGCTACTTCCTCCAAGTCAAGTCCGTAATCGTCCATGCAGACCAATTCTACCGAGCGCTGTCAGTGAGGGTCAAACGGCGCTGCCTGCCCGCGAGCGCTTCCGCAACGCCTCCAGCTTCTCGCGCGCGGCCCCCGAGTCGATGGCGGCACGCGCCTTGGTGATACCCTCGCCGATATCGGTCGCGCGCTCCGCCAGGTAGATGCGGAGACCGGCGTTCAAGCAGACGAGATCGCGGTGAGGGCCGGGCGTGCCTTCCAGTACCCTGACACAGACATCCGCGTTGTAGGCGGCGTCACCACCAGCCATCTCTTCCTGAGAGGCCGGCACGAGGTCGTACTCCTTCGGGTTCAGGCGGTACTCCCGCATCTCGCCGCCCGACCACTCGAAGACACGACATGGGCGCGAAGTCGGAGCGTCCTCGTTCCCTTCGATCCCCTGGATCAGCATTATGCGGCGGAAGCCCATCTCCTTCACTGCCTCCAGCATCTTCTCCATGTAGGGCAGGTGAGTCAGGCCGATGAGGCTGTAGGATGCCCCAGCTAGGTTGTACAGCTTCTCGATGGTGTGAATGTTGGTGCGCAGGGCGATCTCCTCGCGCACCTCCTTGAGGGCGTAGAGGTTGGGGACGAATCGGGCGGAGCGCATGTAGCCGAAGCCGTCCTGCTCAATGCTGCGCC
>JADFKX010000051.1 GCA_022564695.1 Chloroflexota bacterium
ACTGGCGGCAGAGGAACCAGATCTCTCGCGCCTTCTTGTGCCCTACCACCCGCGCCAGGAGCGTGGCCCCGTAGCCAGCGTCGAAGCTGCCCACCCTGGGGCCGGTCTGCCCAAACACGGCGTTGTCCGCAGCGATGGTTAGATCGCAGACCAGGTTCAGCACTTGGCCACCGCCGATAGCGTACCCCGCCACCATAGCGATGACCGGCTTGGGCAGCGTCCTGATCTGGCGCTGGAGGTCCAGCGCGTTGAGGCGCGGCACCCCGTCCTCGTCCACGTATCCGCCCTCGCCCCGGACCCGCTGATCGCCGCCGGAACAGAACGCCTCCGTCCCCGCGCCCGTGAGGATGACCACTCCGATGCTCTGGTCGTCACGGGTGCGCGAGAAAGCGTCCTGCATCTCGAACAACGTCTTCGGGCGGAAGGCGTTTCTAACCTCCGGACGGTTGATCGTGATCTTCGCCATGCCGTCCACCGTCTCGTAGATGATGTCCTCATACTCGTGGGCCTGTCGCCACGTTACTGGCATCTCACACTCTCCCTCCGTCGTTCTCTCTGTAGGCACTCCTCCAGGAAACCCCGAACGGCGCCCGCGAAGGCCTGGGGCCGCTCCAGATGGACCGCATGTCCGGCATCCGGCACGACCTCTGTGCGAGCGCAGGGCAACGCCGCCGCCATACGTCGGGCCAGGGCGCAGTACTTGTCGTCCAGGGCACCCGTCAGCAGCAGCACCGGGATGCGGATATCGTCCATACGGGCAAGGACCGGCTCCTGCTGGCCCGTGCCCAGGCCACGCAGACTGCCAGCCAGCCCCTGCGGGTCGTTCTGTAGCCGCTGCCGCCGCAGCTCATCCCGGACAGCAACCGGCAGGCGAGCCTGGCTGGCGAACAGCGGCAGCGACTGCCAGCGCTCCACGAACGCCTCCAGGCCGTCCCGTTCTATGTCATCAGCAAGGTCGGCGTCGCTGCGGGCCCGCGCCGCCCGCTCGGAGGCGTCCTCAATGCCGGGCGAACCGCTCTCCAGGACCAGCGCCCACAGCCGCTCCGGCGCGCGTAGCGCCAGGCGAAGGGCCACGCGTCCCCCCATGGAGTACCCGAGCACGGCCACCCGCCGTCCGCCGGAGGCGGGCAGCCGATCCAGCAGCGCGACCAGGTCATCCAGGCAGCGCTCCATACGGTAGCGGCGCTGATCGGCAGGGCAGTCCGAGGCGCCATGCCCCAGCAGCTCCACCGCTATGGCGGTGAACCCCTGCCAGGCCTCCAGATGGGGAGTCCAGGTGGCGGCGCTGCCGCTGAAGCCGTGCAGCAGAAGCAACGGCGGCCCTTCGCCGCTCACCTCCACGTTGAGATGAACGCCGTTCACGGCGATGCGGGCAGACGCCCGCCCGTCTGGGCGGGTCATAGAGCCGCTCCCTCCGGGTCGCGCTGGCGCAGCGCCCGCGATACCTCGTCCCACAGATCGCGGTGAAGGCGTGCATTGGCGCGCCGGTCAGTGCGTACCTCGACCAGGCCGACCCCCGGCGAACTTAGCGACTGCCGCACCCCTGCGCGGAACCCCTCCCAGCCATCGACCAGCTGATACGAAAGGCCATACATCTCCGCCGCGGGACGGAAGTCGAGTCCATGCGGGGTGCCGAACAGCTCCTCGAAGTGCTCCGGGTCGTCAGCCTGGGGCAAGAAGGAGAAGATGCCGCCGCCATCGTTGTGCAGGAGGACGATTGTGGCCTGAAGGTTGTGTCGCCCGGCGGCCAGCAGGCCATTCATGTCGTGATAGAACGAGAGGTCGCCGATTACGAGCACCAGGGGGCCCTGACCAACGGCGCTCGCCCCCAGGGCGCTCGACACCACACCGTCGATGCCGCTGGCGCCTCGATTCGCCAAGAACCGTAGCGGACGTTCAGCGCCTGGAAAAAACGTGTCGAGGTCTCTCACCGGCATGCTGTTTCCGGCAAACAGCGCGACCCCTGCCGGAAGCAGGGCGGCCAGCTCGGCGAAGACGCCGGGCTCCGAGAGGCCGGGCTCCGTATCGAGACGAGCCTGCAGGGCGTCACGGGCTCGCTTGGCCGTCCCCTGCCAGCGGCCCACCCACTCCGAACTCGTATCCGCGTGCCGCCGCCGGGCCGAAGGCGAAAGGGCAGCCAGGAGCGCTTCGCACAAGGAGCGCGGGTGGGCGTGGAGCGCGTCGCTGGCGGTTAGGCCGGGGTCGCCCCAGCCGCTGTCACCGATCAATATCTGGCGGCAGCGATCGTGACGCTGGAGATAGAGCATAAGCGGCTTGGAGACCGGCGCGGCGCCGAAGCGCAGGACAACCTCCGGCGCCAGCGCCCGGGCCGTCTCCTCATTGCGCAGGAATGCATCGTAGCTGTCGATGACGATAGGGCTGTGGTGAGGGCCGCAGCGCACTTGCGACAGGGGGTCCGCCAGCAGGGGGAAGCGCAGCTCCTCCGCCAGTCGTGCCACCACCTCTGGGAAGCGAGGGTCATCCTGAGGACCGCAGATTATCAGCCCCTTGGTGGCGGCCCGCAGCTCGGCGGCCAGGGGCGCAAGTCCGGCGGCGTCGGGCCGCCGCGGCGCCTGTTCCACTGTGACGTAGGGCGCTCCCCGGTCATCCGCCGTGGGGACCACGCCGTCGCGGGCCGGCAGCGCCGCGTCGTCGGCGGGTATGAGAGGCTCTCGGAAGGGGAAGTTGAGATGAACGGGGCCGGCAGCGTCGGAGCGGGCGCTGTCCGCCGCCCGGCAGGCGATGGTGCGGGCGTACCGTATCGCCTCCGCGGAGGCCTCCGGCAGCATCATCTCCACAAACCACTTGACGTGAGGCCCGTACAGACGAGTCTGGTCGATGGTCTGGTTAGCGCCCACGCCCCGCAACTCCGGCGGCCGGTCCGCCGTGAGCAGTAGCAGCGGCACGCGAGCGTAGAACGCCTCCACCACGGCGGGAGCGAAGTTGACCGCCGCCGTGCCCGAGGTGGAGACGACAGCCACCGGTTCTCGTATGGCTTTGGCTATCCCTAAGGCGAAGAACGCGGCCGAGCGTTCGTCCAGATGGGTCCACACCTTGATGGCTGGATGCCTTCGCAGGAGCAGCGCCAGAGGGGTGGAGCGTGAGCCCGGGCAGATGCAGGCGTTGGTGACGCCGGAGCGGGCAAGCTCATCCACGAAGGCGCCCACGAACAGTTGCAGCGCCTCGCCCGCCGCTACGTCTGGTTGCCGTTCAGCGCCCATAGCATCGGCCGCAGTTTCAGACAGGACTCTTCGTACTCACGCTCGGGGTCGGAGCCGGCCACAATGCCGCAACCGGCGTAGAGGAGGGCCTGGTTCCCTCCTAGCAGAGCCGAGCGGATGGCTACCACGAACTCGCCACCGCCGCGCCCATCAACCCAACCTACGGGACCGGCGTACCAGCCTCGGTCGAACTTTTCATACGATCGGATAAGGGGTAGCGCGGCCCGCGTCGGCAGGCCGCCGGTGGCCGGCGTCGGGTGCAGCCGCTCCACCAGTTCCAAAACGTGGCGTTCCCCGTTAACTGCTCCTACCACGGGCGTGTGAAGGTGCTGGACATTGGGCATGCTAAGGAGGTTCGGCGTGGCCGGCACGCTGAGGCTATGGCAGAGCGGCCCCAGAGCATCCCGCAGAGCGCGGACCACAAGGGCGTGCTCGTGCCGCTCCTTCCGATCGGCGAACAGAGCCTCGCCCAGCGCCTGGTCCTCGTCCTCGTTGGCGCTGCGGGCGGTCGAGCCGGCGAGGCAGTCCGCCCGAACGATCCCCGCGTCCAGCCGGACCAACCGCTCCGGCGCGGCCCCCAGGAAGCAGCTTTCGCCTCTAGCGAAGGCGAAGACGGTGCAGCCGCCGTATTCAGCCCGCAGCCTGCGAATAACCGCGGCCGGCTCCAGCGGCCCCAGGACACGGGCACGGAGCCGTCGCGCCAAGACCAGCTTCTCGATGGTGCCCTGCCGGACGTCACGCACCACGGCAGCCACGGCTTCCTTCCAGCGGTCCGCCTCAGCCTCATCCGCTGGGGCAACCTCACTTCCCGGCCACTCCCCACCACCGGCCACCGCGACGCCTCCCTCCAGGAGACGGCACAGATCGTCCGCGGCCGCGTCAGCTGTGGTCCGGGTGTCGCAGCCGGGGTTGGCCAGCGCGCTCACGGTCAGCCAGGAGGAGCCGCCGCGGGAGGTGAACAGGAACCGGGGAACCGTCAGAAGGGCATCCGGGTACCCCTCCCAGTGAGGCTCTCGCAGACGGGCAGGATCGAAGGCGAAACCGCCCAGGCAGACAGGAACGGCCACCGGAGCCGGATCGACAACATCCGTCACGGCCCGCGACATCAGGCCGCGCCAGGCCGCCGTTACCTGGGAAAAGCGGTCATCGCCGTGGCCGGTGAGCCGCGCCGCCGCACCGATGGCGACCAGAGAGAAACGTTCGCTCGGCTGCTCCCAGAACACGCGCTCCTCCGCCTTCGCCCGGGCGAACAGCTCAGCCGGATCAGTAAACGGAACACGCGCCGTGGTGCTAACCAGCACCGGCTCGCCGCTCTGGGCAGCTCTTCGCTCACCCATTTCTAGGACGCGGGCTAGCTGCTCGCTGATAGCCGCTTCTCGGAGAGGGGTAGTCATAGCTCTTCCGCTGGGCGGTGAGGCTGTACCGCCACTCCCACGCTGCGCATCAGGAGTGGCCGCAGGGCAGCGTAAGCGTCCTCCAGCCGCTCCGGCCTCCCGGAGAGCACCCAGTTGATGATCACCTCATTCAGGGCGCCGAACCAGACTCGGCCCGCGATCTCGGTGTCGATGGGCTCGATGACGCCCTGCTGCACGGCCTGAGCGAGGTGCCGCTGGATGACTGCGGTGAACTCGTTGCGAATCTCCGCCATCCGCTGGTGGAAGTCGCGGCCCGCGCCCAGCGCCTCCAGCATGAACACCCGGGCAAGGGCACGGTGCCTGGCAAAGGTGCGGAGCACCGTCAGCAGGGCGGCGTCCGCCTTGGCGATGGGGTCATCGTGGAACGCTATCGACTCCTCAATCTTCTCCAGCAGCCGCGTCGCCGTCCGCTCCAGCAGGGCGAGGAAGATCGCCTCCTTGCCGGGGAAGTGGAAATAGACGCCCCCCTTGGACGTCCGCGACTCGCCCGCGATATCGTCAACGCTGGCGTCACGGTATCCCCTGCGAGAGAAGACACGGAGGGCCGCATCCAGGATACGGCGGTGGCGGTCTCGGGCTCGGGTCTGCTGCATCGTAAAAGCGACCGACGCGTCGGTCGCTTTTATCCTAACGATAGCTACAACCACGAGCAACCCTCTGTAGCTGTAGACTGCTCTGCGCGCTAGGATAAAGAGCGGTATGTCCAGTGAGCGGACGCAGCAAGTGGGGCGGATGTTTGGCCGCATTGCTCCGCGTTACGACCTCCTGAACCGGCTGATCAGCCTGGGCATGGATCGACGCTGGCGTCGAAAGGCGGCCGCCGCCGCTCAGCCAACCGACGGCCGCGCTCTGGATGTGGGCGCGGGCACCGGCGATCTGACGCTGGAGCTGCGCCGCCGGGGGGCGGTCCATGTTGTCGGGCTAGACCTCTCACCGGAGATGCTGGCCGCCGCCCGCTCCAAAGCGGCTGCCGCTGGGCACCGCGACGTATCCTGGGCCCTGGGCAACGCCCTCCATCTCCCTTTCCCCGAGTCCACCTTCGACTGCGTCACCAACGCCTTTCTCCTGCGCAACCTGGCGGACCTGCGCGCCGGTCTGGCGGAGATGGCCCGCGTGCTGAAGCCGGGTGGCAGACTGGTGTGCCTGGACATGACGCAGCCGCCGCCGGGGCCGTTCGGGGCGCTGTACCGGTTGTACTTCAACCGTATCGTGCCGCCGCTGGCCGGCGTCATCAGCGGCGACTCCGCCGCCTACCGCTATCTGCCCAACTCCCTCAAGGGCTTCCCCAACGCCCCAGAGCTAGCCGCGATCCTCTCTGAAGTTGGCCTGACTCAGGTCAGGACGCTCCGGCTGGGCGGCGGCGCGGTGGCCCTGCACAGAGCCCGCAAGCCGATGCCACGTGCCTAGCCCCACGCCGACAGCCTTACTACAATGCCCAGGTTGACAATTCACAGACTTTCACGCACCATTGGCTTGCTCTGCGATAGCGAAGGGCGTCAGGTGGAGTTGAAGGAGCTTGCAGGCCCGCACCGAGCGTATGAGAGGCCCCCTGGAAAGAAGCGATCCGACAAGGGGTAAAACCGGGGTACATCGCTAGCCAGAAGGAGTAGCCGATGGCGAAACTGAAGATTCCCGCCGGCCCTCAAGAGATCACACCGGAATGGCTCACCCAGGCGCTGCGTCAGGCCGGCGCCATTACGAAAGCGACCGTTGCGTCGTTCGACTCGAAGACCATTGGAGAGGGTGCCGGCTTCATGGGACAACTTGCTCAGATAGCCCTGCGCTATGAGGACTCCGAAGCCGGTGCGCCGCGCTCGCTCATCGCTAAATTTCCCTCCGACATACCCGAGAATCGCGGCATCGGCAATCACTTCCACTTCTACGAGCGCGAGACCCGCTTCTACCAGGAGATCGCCGACGAGGTGGAGCTCCGAACGCCACGCTGCTATTACAGCGCCATGGACGTCGAAGCCGACGAGTACGTGTTGCTGCTTGAGGACCTGGCGCCAGCCCGGGTTGGCGACCAGGTCGCCGGCTGCTCCCCCCATGAGGCCGAGCTGGCTATTCGGCATCTGGCGAAGTTCCACGCCACCTGGTGGGAGAGTCCACGGCTCGCCGAGATCGACTGGATGCCGTTAGTCAGCGATCCGACCCAGGTGCAAGCAGTGGAGGACTCTTATCGGGACACGTGGGACTCGTTCCTGGAACGGTTTGGCGACAAGCTTCAGGCTTCCATGGTGGAGATTGGCGAACGGCTCGGAAGGAACATCGCCAGCATCATGGCCTATAACGCCGGACCACCCCGTACGATCATGCACGGGGACTACCGGCCGGACAACCTCTTCTTCGCGACCCCCAAGGGCGGAGACCCGCTGACGGTCATCGATTGGCAGATCGCGTTCCGCGGGCGTGGCGTGTTCGATGTCGCCTACCTGATGAGCGGCGGCCTTCACCCCAAGGATAGAAAAGCCAAGGAGATGGAAATCCTGCGCTCTTACCACAACATCCTCGCGGAGAACGGTGTGCGAGATTACGGATTCGATCAATGCCTACACGACTATCGGCTCTCAACCCTGTTCTGCCTGGTGTACCCGGTGATCGGCGGCGGCTCGATCGACATGGGGAACGAACGAGGCGTCGCCCTATGGGACTCGATCCTCGAACGGAACGTCGCCGCCATTCTCGACCTTGACGCCGGCGAGCTGATGCCGAACTAGACTGTTGGCGGCAGAGAACAGAGCCTGCGCTACTTACGAGCGCGCGAGCGCTGGCGGGCGCGCACATGTCCCACCAGCTCCGTCTTTCGCAGGCGGACTGCGACCGGCGTCACCTCCAGGCATTCGTCCTGCCGGATGAACTCCAGTGCCTGCTCCAGTGAAAGCGTCGTCTCTGGCGTTAGCTTCTCTGTCGCCTCGGCCGTGGAAGCGCGCATGTTGGTGAGCTTCTTCTCCTTTGTCGGATTGACGTCCATGTCATCGGCGCGAGGACTCTCGCCGATGATCATCCCTTCGTACACCTTGACGCCGGGGCCGTAGAACATCGATCCTCGGTCCTGGAGGTTGAGTAGGGCGTAGGCAGTTGTCACGCCGCGCCGGTCTGCGACCATGCTCCCGGTTGGCCGGGAGCGCACCTCCCCGTGCCATGGTTCGTAGCTATCGAACACATGGTGGAGCAAGCCTTCGCCGCGCGTCTCCGTCACGAACTGTGTATGCAGGCCGATGAGACCGCGCGAAGGAATCTTGTAGTCCAGCCGTGCGCGACCGTCGCGCTGGTGAACCGTCTTCTGGTGGCGCCCCTTCCGCGCCGCCATCATCTGCATGACCGCGCCGAAGTGCTCTTCTGGCACATCTAGCGTCAGCGCCTCGACCGGCTCGTGTAGCTGGCCATCGATCTCGCGCGTTACCACTTCGGGTCTACCAACGGTCAGCTCGAACCCCTCGCGGCGGAGCGTCTCAACGAGTACTGCTAGCTGTAGCTCGCCTCGCCCTTGCACGAGCCATGCGTCGGGCCGGTCCAGCGACAGGACACGAATCGACACGTTCCCGATCACCTCCGCGTCCAGCCGGTTCTTCAGCAGCCGCGCGGTCAGTTGATCGCCGTCTAGCCCGGATAGCGGCGAGGTGTTGATCCCAATCGTCACGGAGATGCTGGGTTCGTCAACCCTGATCACAGGCAGCGGCCGAGGATCGTCGGCATCGGCTAGCGTCTCGCCGATGGTGATGTCGCTAAGACCGGCAACGGCGATAATCTCCCCTGGGCCGGCTTCGGCCGCCTCGACTCGATCGAGCGCCTCCGTCACATACAGCTCTGCCACCTTCGCCGGCGCTATCGTCCCATCACGGCGACACCAGGCAATCACCTCTCCTGCCCGGATCTCTCCTTGAACAACTCGGCAGAGCGCCAGCCGTCCAACGTATGGTGATGCGTCAAGGTTCGTCACCAGCGCCTGCAAGCCATGTCCGGGATCGTACGTAGGCGCCGGGACTCGCGACAGCAGAACGTCGAACAGCGGTCCGAGATCCTCGCCCGGGACGTCCTTATCGAGGGATGCCTGCCCAGCACGGGCGTTGCAGTACACGATCGGGAAATCGAACTGCATCTCGTTAGCCTCGAGTTCGAGGAAGAGCTCGTAGACCTCGTCTATGACCTCGTCGATCCGGCTGTCCGGTCGGTCTATCTTGTTGACGACCAGGATGACGGGCAGATTTGCTTCCAGAGCCTTACGGAGGACGAATCGCGTCTGCGGCAGCGGCCCTTCGGAAGCATCGACAAGCAACAGCGCGCCGTCTACCATCGTCAAGCCGCGCTCCACCTCACCGCCAAAGTCGGCGTGGCCCGGTGTATCAACTATGTTGATCTTCACACTGCCGTACCGCACGGAGGCGTTCTTCGCCAGGATCGTGATCCCCTTCTCGCGCTCCAGGTCCGTCGAGTCGAGGACGCGGTCGGGCAGTTCGACTCGGTCGTCGAGCTGTCCGGCCTGACGCAGCATCGCGTCAACCAACGTCGTCTTTCCGTGATCGACGTGGGCGATGATCGCCACGTTGCGCAGGTCACTGCGCGACGCAATGGCGCGCTCCGAGGCTGACTCCGTGCCTGACCGGATGGTATTGGACAGCTCCATGCACCTCTCCACGATAACTCGTTCTTGGATTATCCCCGCATTAACCGTAACACCGACTGACTCCTGGAAATAGGCCAGCGCCCGCCTCTGGGACGAGAACGCTGACCTCCTGCGAGTGGTGATCGTGGAGGTTTGCGGAGCGATAGGACGGCTCAGGCTGCCTGCTGGCAGCGGCGGCGTGACGTAGCCGTCACCGGGTGAGCAGACCCGCATCGATGACGAACTGGGAGCCAGTTACGTATTTAGCGCGGTCGGAGGCAAGGAAGAGCACGGCCTCCGCCACGTCCTCCGGCTCTATCCAGGGCACAGGCAGCAGGTTGCCGGCAGAACGCTCAGCGATCTCCTGCGGCGTGGCGCCCTCAAGAGCCGCCAGGCCGTCGTTCATCGGCGTGTTCACACCGGTCGGGTGGATCGAGACGACGCGGATGCCGTGCGGCGCTAGCTCGATCGCCCAGGACTTGGTGAGGCCGGTCAGGCCCCACTTCGACGCCGCGTAGTGGCTCAGGCGGCCCATCCCTCGCAACCCACCTACCGAAGAGTTGTTGATGATTACGCCGGAACCCTGCCGGATCATCACGGGGATCACCCGCCGGGCTACTAGCCAGCTCCCCTTCAGATTGATGTCGATCATCGCGTCCCAGGCCTCTTCGCTGATCTCATGGGCCAGACCGTAGGCGCAGATGCCGGCGTTGTTGAAGAGGATATCGATGCGACCAAACTCCGCCACGGTTCCCTCCACCGCCACCGTCACCGCCGCGTCGTCCCGCACGTCGCCTTCAAGCGTCAGACACTCCGATCCCGCCTCGCGGCACAGGTCGCGCAGGCCGCGAAGGTCGTCCCGCGAGCCCAGATCGTATCCCGGATAGGCCAGCGGCGCCGCTATGTCGAACGCGGCGATCCGCGCGCCTGCCCGAGCCAGCGCCAGCGCCGTCGCGCGGCCCTGCCCGCGAGCGGCGCCCGTGACGAACGCTACCTTCCCCGCGAACTCTCCCTCCGCCATCACGCCGCCCCTTCCGCTGCCGCCGGATCGCCCTTCTTGTACGGCTCCAGGTAGCCGTCAAGGTCGACTTCCAGGGCGTTGTTGAAAACGTTGGTCGCGATCATCAGCGCTCCGAACGCGGTAAGCGCCACGACCTGCTCCTCGCTGAACGCCGATGCGAGGCGCGCGTACACGTCATCCGGGACACGAGCGAAACGCCTCGCGAGGCACTGTCCAAACTCGACGACGGCCGCTTCACGATCGTCGAGCTGGAACCGATCGGGGTCCTCGCCGGACTCGATCAGTATCCGGCGAAAGAACGTAGAGCAGACCAGGCAATCGTTCTCGTTAGAGATCGCGTGGGAGAAGAGGCTGGTGAGCCGCTCCCCAAGAAACGGCTCCACGGTATCGCGCAGGGGATACCACTCCATGAGCGCACGGAACGCGGGCAGGGAGTGGAGCAGCGTCCGTTTCATGTTGGTCATGAGACCGTGTTCGCTAACCACCTCGTCGTGGGCGGCGCGGGCTGCGGGCGTGGATTCCTCGTACTGGACGGGACGGATACGTGGCATGGACCACTCTCCTTTCTACGAACGCGGCCCGGGGCCAACCAGGGACGCTCGCCGTCAAGTATAGGAGCGCGGGCCGCCGCTGGCCACGGCGCGCCGTTTGACGCCCCTCCGCCGCAGTGCTAGCTTCGGACTTGCTGTCGGTCCAGAGTACGGAGTCGCCGGAGAGAACAAACTTGTAGGAGAAAAGTAATCCAGCTTGACGCCGCTCGTTGAAGTCCTACTTTTCATCTTTGCCATCGCCCCCCTATTCCTGGGCCCGGCCGGAGTATGGATGCTCCATCGTTTATACAGGTTTCAAGGGGAAATCACGCTAGGAGCCAGAATTTGGCTGATTGTGGTGGCCGTCGGCGCCAGCCTCGCCGTGGGTGGCACCATTGTTGATTTCCTATTTGTGTCCAATGACGAAGCAGAGAGAATCGTCGCCGCCATTACGATTTTGGGTCTGGTAATAGTGATGCTACCTGTATTACTGAGCTACCTTATCCCGGAACGCAACTCGAATCACTAATTCAAGGTGTTCCTTACCAAGAGTCGCTCGTTATGCCACGGACGGCCCGCGCCTCGTGTGTGCGTCGCCCTCCCGCTGGCCACGGCGCGCCGTTTGACGCCCCTCCGCCGGAGTGCTAGCTTCGG
>JADFKX010000052.1 GCA_022564695.1 Chloroflexota bacterium
ACCGCCGGGCTCACCATCTTGATCGGCCCGTGGGACGGGTGCTCGAAGGTGGTCACCATATCGTTCGCCACTATCTGCGGGTCGGCCGCCAGCTCACCGTACTCCTGCACCACCTCCACGATCATGTCGTGCCGTCGCAGCACCTCCACCCACTCCCGCGCCGGCTTGGCGGCGAACAGCTCGTCCAGCTTGGCGATCAGGCCCATAAGGTCGGTGGCGTGCGTGCGCATCCAGTCGACGCTCAGCTCGTCCGGCTCCAGCAGGACGCCCGTTGTCTCCTCCATCGCCTTTCGGAAGACGGGCCAGTAGCGGCCCACCTGGGCCATCGCCAGGATCACCCACTTGCCGTTCTTCGCCTTGTAGTGGTTCCATAGAGGGCTCGTCAGCTTCCGCGATATGCGTGGCAGCGGCTGGCCGGCGTAGGTGCCGCTGGTCAGGAAGCTGGTGATGTTGAACGCCTGCGAGGCGAGCGTCCCCTGTAGCAGCGACCCGTCCAGCGATTGTCCCTGGCCGGTACGCTCGCGGTGGAACAGCGCCACGGCAATGCCGTAAGAGAGCAGGAAGGCGCTGACCTGGTCCGCGAAGCCGTTGAACGTGCGCGTGGGCGGCGTCTCCGGCTCTCCTGTGACGCTCATCAGGCCGCCCCGCGCCTGGGCCAGCGGGTCCAGGGCAGGGTTGTTCGCATCCGGCCCCTTCAGCCCGAACCCAGACGCGGAGCAGTAGATCAGCTTGGGGTTCATCTTTGACAGCGTCTCGTAGTCCATGCCCAGGCGCTTGTTCACCCCCGGCCGGAAGTTCTGCACCACTACGTCGGCGTCCTCCACCAGACGGTAGAACACCTCCCGCCCGCGCTCTGTCTTCAGGTCCAGGACGATGCCGCGCTTGTTGCGGTTGTGCGTCTCGAAGTAGGTGTTGACGCCTCCGGGCGTGAGCTCGTAGCGGATCAGGGAGCGGCCCGGGTCGGGCGAGTCCGGCCCCTCGATCTTGATCACGTCCGCGCCCCAGTCGGCCAGCATCGCCGTGGTCATCGGCCCCTGCTGCCATATCGTCAGGTCCAGGACACGTATGCCTTCAAACGCCTGCATCATTCCTTGTTCCCCCTACGGTAGACTCTCACAGGCGATTCCGTCACCATCGGAATCAAGCCCGTGAGGATCGCCTGGCCCCTGGCTGTCGAAGAACGCTTGCGCCTCCGCATGCGTAGCGAAGTCGCCGCAGTTGCAATCGCCCCCACCCTGGGCACACGGAGGTAGTCCAGCGCCGGACGGTGGCTCTGTTGGCTCCGGATCCTGCAGGGGCGGTTCGGTGGGTTCGGGTGCTGGTGGTGGAGTCGTCGGCGTTGGTTCGGGTGCTGGTGGCTGTGTCGGTGTCGGCTGCGGACTGGGTGTCGGTTCCGGAGTAGGTGTCGGCTCCAATGTAGGAGCGACTGTAGGCTCCATCGTTGGCGTGACGGTAACCGTCGGAGTAGGGCTAGGTTCACTACCGTTCTCATCGTCGCCACCCCCTGCGGACGCAGAAACGATAATGATGATGGCCAGCAGTGCAGCACCAGTTGTAATGACAGCCTTAATCCAGACCTCCCAGCGCTGGAAGCGCCACATGAGGAACAGCCCCAATGGGAAGAACAGTAGTAAAGCCGCCACCGCCACCCACGTCTGGGTGTACCAGAGCTGAGTTGGTTGCCCGCTACTCATTGATGCCCCCTTGCTAACAAATCAGCTAGTTGCTGGCCTGTCTCCTACAGTATCTGCGGAACGATTAGATTGTAGGCTTGATGGGCCTTGTCCCCGCCCCGAAACTCGAACTCGTAGGCTTCACCGGAAGTGCGAATGGTCAGTTCGCTGCTAAGAGAACCAAACAGTCCACCGGGGTCTTTGGTAGCTATCGCGATGATGCGGCTGTACGGTATGGTAACCATCGCCTTCGACTTCCTCATGAACGCCTTGTCATAGAAGATCAGGCGCTTGTCAGTGATCCCTAGGAAACCTGTGCCCCCGCCCTTCATGTCGAATACCGCTCTAAGCTGTTCGCCCTCGATGAGGTTGGCTTCAATCTTCTCAAGCTGATCTTGTTTATCAAAAATGGGCTCCTGTGTCATGGGGCACCTCCTTTGTCCATTGCTCCTTCTGGCAGACTCGCGGGCTAGGTGTTATACACGACGCCGACCGCGCCTCCGCCAGGGCGATGCGCATGAACGTGTCGTCGTTGCTCACTTCTCCGCCAGCTCCTGTATGCGCCTCACCACCAGCGGCAGCGATTCCCCCGAAGGCGCCCGCAGCACCACGTCCGCGATCTCCGTGAGCGGCGTCTCGTTCGGGTTCACCTCAATGAGGCTGCCGCCGCTGCGCTTGACGTCCAGTGGGAACCCCGCCGCCGGGTACACCTGCGCCGAAGTCCCCACCAGCAGCATGCAATCGCACACCTGCGCCTGCCGGATACACTCGTCCAGGGCGTCGCGCGGTATCGGCTCCCCGAACATCACCGTATCGCTCTTGACTATGCCGGCGCACTCGGGGCACTTCGGCGGCAGCTCGTCGATGGGGAACTCGTCCAGGGGCCAGCGCTGGCTACAGCCCAGGCAGCGCAGCTTGGTGCGGTTGCCGTGGATCTCCGTGATGGCGCGGCTGCCCGCCTCCTGGTGCAGGTTGTCGATGTTCTGGGTGATGATGTGCTTCAGGTATCCCAGCTCCTCCATCTCCTTGAGGGCCGCGTGTCCGGCGTTGGGCTTCGCCTGGGCCAGCGCGTCCATCAGCTCCTGGTAGGAACCGGTACCGCTGATCCGCTGCTCCCACCACTCCTTGGGGTCCTCCATGAAGCGCTCGTAACCGCGCATGTCCGGCTCGCCGTACTTCGTCCAGAGGCCGCCCGGGCCGCGGAAGGGCGGGATGCCGCTCTCCACCGAGAGGCCCGCGCCCACCAACGCCACCACGTGGTTAGCGCGGTGTATGAGCCGCGCCGTCTCCTGCACGGCCTGCTCCAGGCCCCGCTCTGAGCCTGTCGAAGGGTCGGCGTCGCTCATGAGTCTGCCTGTCTCCCCTTAGAAGCCGCCTCCGCCCGCGTCCTCACACCTGCCGCTGTCACCGTCACCTGCAGCTCCCGCTCGCGCGGGCCGTCGAACTCCGCCAGGAACACGCCCTGCCAACGACCCAGCGCCAGCCGCCCCGCGGTCACCGGCGCCGACGCTGACTGGCCGACGAGGATGGACTTGATATGGGCGTGGGCGTTCCCCTCCAGGTGGTGGTAGGAGGCGCCGCTGGGCACCAGCGCCTCCAGCTTCTCCAACAGGTCGCGCCCCACGTCGGGATCGGCGTTCTCGTTGATCACCAGGCCCGCTGTGGTGTGCGGCACGAACAGGTGGCAGACGCCCTCCTCCACCCCCGACCGTCGCACGGCGTCGGCGACCTGCCCGGTGACCTCCTCCAGGCATTGGGCGGACGGGGTGCGCACGTGTATCCGCTCCATCTCTGCTACCTCCCTTCGGCTGGCCTGCCTACCGGCAGGCAGGCTCAGGACAGGCCTTCGCCGACCCATTATAGCCAGTCGTGAGGCGGGTTGGCAGCCCCGCTTGCCGACAGGCGGGCCCACGAGCGGGCAGGCTTGACCGCGCGTCGTCTCAAGGCTAGGTTGGGTGGTGCCATGCCCAGCGTTCTCACCATCGCCGGCTCCGACTCCAGCGCTGGCGCCGGCATCCAGGCTGACCTGAAGACGTTCGCCGCTCTGGGCGTGTACGGCACCTGCGCCATCACCGCCATCACCGCCCAGAACACCCGCGGCGTCAACGCTGTGCAGGAGACGCCGCCGGGCATCGTCGCTGCCCAGATCGATGCCGTGGCGGCGGATATTCGACCGGACGCCACCAAGACCGGGATGCTGGCCAGCGCCCCCATCATCGAGGTCGTCGCCGCCAAGGTGCGGGAGCATGGCCTGCCGAACCTAGTTGTCGATCCAGTGATGGTCGCCAAGAGCGGCGACCGCCTGCTGCGCGACGATGCAGTGACCGCCCTGCGCGAGCTACTGCTCCCGCTGGCCGCCGTTGTGACGCCCAACCTGCCGGAGGCCGAGGTGCTGGCCGGCTTCGCTATCGAGTCCGACGATGACGTGCGAAGGGCCGCGAAGGAGATCGTGGGGTTGGGCGCGCGCTCGGTGGTAGTGAAGGGCGGTCACCGTAAGGCCGCCGAGGCCGTGGATGTCCTGTACGACGGCGCTACCTTCCGCGACTACTCCGCACCCCGCATCGATACGACGTCCACGCATGGCACCGGCTGCACCTTCGCCTCCGCCATCGCCGCCTACCTCGCCCGCGGGGAGCCGCTCGCCGAGGCGGTGGGCCAGGCGAAGGAGTATCTGACGGAGGCGCTGCGTCGCGCCTACCCCATCGGCGGCGGCCACGGCCCCGTCCACCACTTCCACCGCTGGTGGGAGGAGTAGGCTTCGCAGGCCAAAATGAGCGGCGCCCCGATCATGTCGGGGCGCCTTGCCTCATCGCCGCTGTGCTGCTGTTGCAGCTGGAGGAAGCGATACTTTCCATATATCAGCGTAGTCCAGACCTCCAGAGGGGGTCAACCGTTTCTTTACGAACGCAAGGTTGAGATTCGGTTAACGCGGGGCGCGGGTTAGCGCTGAAATGAGAGCGGCGCCCATCCAGGTGGGCGCCGCTCTGCTTGTATCCGCTATTGCTAACGGGTATCGGCAAGGAGGAATCTTAAAGCCATGTAATCCCCGTTCCACCGTTGGCTATGACGAGGCTGCTCACCATTAGCGCCGCGAGGATGAACAGAGCAGTTATTGTTGAGGTCATCTCAAACCCTCCCTTCAGGTTCAATTCCAGGCTATCCCCTCGCCTGTAAATGGTCAACCGTTTCTTAACGAACACAGGGTTGAGATTTGGTTAACGCCGGGCGAGGGCCACAGCCGGGCCTCCGGTTGACGCTCCCGTTGGGCGATGCTACTCTGAGCCTGAACCGAATACCATACAGCGGGAGCTCGTGGCCACGGGCTGAGAGGGCGACAGGATACGTCGCCGACCGCAGGAACCTGACCTGGGTAATGCCAGCGCAGGGATAACGCCCGAATGGCGAACGCCGCTGGCAAAGCTCAGCGGCGTTTTCGTTTCTGCCTGCCGGTAGGCAGGGCTAGAAGGGAGCACAGGCATGGGCGACAACGGCAGCAAGCCCGCAACGCAGATCTACTACGCCCGCCAGGGCGTCATCACGGACGCCATGCACCGCGTGGCGGAGAGGGAGGAGCTACCGCCCGAGGTAATCCGTGACGAGGTGGCCCGCGGACGTATGGTGATTACGGCCAACGTCCGTCACCTCGCCGGGCGTCTGGACCCGATGGGCATCGGCAAGGCCTGTACGGTCAAGATCAACGCCAACATCGGCAACTCCGCCGTCACCTCCAACATCGACCAGGAGGTGGAGAAGCTCCACAACGCCGTCCATCACGGCGCCGATACGGTCATGGACCTCTCCACCGGCGGCGACATCGACAGTATCCGCAAGGCGATCATCGACAACTCCACCGTTCCCATCGGCACCGTCCCCATTTATCAGGTCGTCAATCGAGTCGACCGTGTCGAGGATCTCACCCCGGACGACTTCGTGGAGATGATTGAGCACCAGGCCAAGCAGGGCACGGACTACCAGACGATCCACGCCGGTGTCCTCCTAGAGTACCTGCCGTTGACCACGGAGCGCATCACCGGCATCGTCTCCCGCGGCGGCGCCCTCATGGCCCAGTGGATGTTCTATCACCACAAGCAGAACCCGATGTACGAGCGGTTCGACGACATCTGCGACATCTTCCGCCGCTATGACGTGACGTTCTCCCTGGGCGACGGCCTCCGCCCCGGCTGCCTCGCCGACGCCTCCGATGAGGCTCAGTTCGCGGAGCTGCGTACCCTGGGCGAGCTGACTCGGAGGGCGCGGGAGCGCGGCTGCCAGGTAATGGTGGAAGGGCCGGGACACGTCCCCATGGACCAGCTTGAGATGAACGTCCAGAAGCAGCAGGAGTGGTGCCAGGAGGCCCCGTTCTACACCCTCGGTCCGCTGGTGACGGACATCGCCCCCGGCTACGATCACATCACCTCGGCCATAGGCGCGGCGATGATCGGCTGGTACGGCGCCTCTCTGCTTTGCTACGTCACCCCCAAGGAGCACCTGGGCCTGCCCGACATTGATGACGTCAAGCAGGGGGTCATCGCCTACAAGATCGCCGCCCACGCAGCCGATATCGCTCGTGGCCACCCCGGCGCCCGTAAGCGGGACGATGAGCTGTCGAAGGCGCGCTACGACTTCGACTGGGAGAAGCAGTTCGAGCTATCCCTGGATCCCGATACCGCCCGCCGGTTGCACGACGAGACGCTGGGCCACGACGTGTTCAAGCACGCCGAGTTCTGCTCCATGTGCGGCCCGAAGTTCTGCTCCATGCAGATCTCTCGCCATCTTGGTGAGGAGCGCCCGAAGCGTATTCACGCCGATGCGTTGGAGCTGATAGACAAGAAAAAGTGACAGATGCCAGCCGCTCAATGACACCGGCTGAGTTCAAGGAGCGACTCGGCCAACTTCAACAGGTGATCATGCGCGGGTTGGCGTATTACGCCGTTTGGAGCAAACTGCGCCTCCACGACGAGGCCGACGTATCGTGGTCTATCGAGCATCAGAACCAATTGCTTGGGCGGTTTCGCGGGTTCTTCACGCCGATCAGTCTAGCCCTTATGGACATGGCGCTTATGGAATTCGCCAAGGTCTTCGACGGACGCAGGGGAACCGCCAGCCTTACGAACCTTTTGTCGGCCGCACGGCAAGACGCAAGCCTGGTACCCGGTCGAGAGTCAAATGAAGTCGATGATATCTCCAAGCAACTGCGACGGCAAAAGAACCTACTGGACAGGCTGAGGCGTAGGAGGAATAAGTGGCTAGCACACGTGGACGCAAATCCCGGCCCAGTTGACCCTATAATGAGCCAGGAGATTCAGAGTCTCGCTGAGGACATCAAGACCGCGTTCAACAGGCTATCCGCGGCGCATGATCGTAGCATTATTGGTTGGGATTTCCCTCTACGGACGTCCGAAGGACACACCTCTGATGTACTGGGCATACTTCTAGAGGAAATCGGGCGCAAGCAGAAGGAGCATCAAGAAGCGATGGTGCGCATTGTCCTTGAAGACATCCGACGCCAAGAGAAGCTGATTGACCGCTCGTTGACTCGGGAAGAAGTGCAGTCCGTTAAGCAGTCATACGGATTGACTGAGGATGAAGTGCATGGCGTCGAGCAACAATACGCTTCGAGCTAGGGAGGATTTCATCGTGGCGGAGAACGACTACTTGGAGATCGCCGGCAAGACGTTCCGCTCTCGCCTTATCGCCGGCACCGGCAAGCACCGCAGCATGGAAGAGATGCGAGACGCCATAGACGCCTCCGGCGCGGAGATCGTAACCGTGGCGATCCGGCGCCTGCCACTCGACCCAGACGGGCGAGTCAAGCCGGACGAGCCCAATCTGATGGACTACCTGGACTGGCAGCGCTACACTATCCTCCCCAACACCGCCGGCTGCCGCACGGTGGACGAGGCGCTGTTCACGGCACGACTGGCCCGCGAGGTCACGGGCTCCGACTGGCTGAAGCTGGAGGTGATCCCGGACCCCAGCTACCTCCTGCCCGACGCCGTGGGGACGCTGGAGGCGGCCCGCACCCTCATCGACGAGGGGTACACCGTCCTCCCCTACATCCACGCCGACCCAGTCCTGGCTAAGCGGCTGGAGGAGATCGGCTGCGCCACCGTGATGCCCCTCGGCTCCCCCATCGGCTCCGGGCGCGGCATCTTCACCCTGGAGGAGATACAGATCATCGTCGAGACCGCCGGTGTGCCCGTCGTCGTCGACGCCGGGCTTGGCGCCCCGTCCGACGCTTCCCTGGCTATGGAGGTTGGCGCCGACGCGGTTCTGGTGAACACCGCGATCGCCCAGGCCAGCGACCCCGTAGCCATGGCAGAGGCGTTCCGCAAAGGTGTGGAGGCCGGTCGCCAGGCATACCTGGCTGGCCGCATCCCCCGCAAAGATATTGCCCAGGCCTCCAGCCCAGTCGAGGGCGTGGCTCGTCCCACCGCGTCCTAGATGGCACTGTCCCGTCCCTGCCTAATGTTGGTCAGCGACCGCTCTCTGTGTGACGGCGTCGACGGCCTAGTGGCTGCTGTTGAGGCCGCCGTGGCAGGCGGGGTTGACGCCGTACAGCTCCGCGAGAAGGATATGCCGTCCGAAGAGCTCCTACCGCTGGCCCGACGCCTTCGCCAGGTGACGGAGGGGCGGGCCGTGCCTAGCGGCAGGCAGGCGCTGTTGCTGGTCAACGGCCCGCTGGCGGTGGCCCTGGCCGCGGAGGCCGATGGCTTCCACCTGCCGGAGGTAGCGCCGCCCGTTGAGCGGCCTCGGCACGGCTTCCTAATCGGACGGTCGGTCCATTCTCTGGCGGCTGCCCGCCGCGCCGAAGCGGAGGGCGTCGACTATCTCATCGCCGGGCCCGTCTACGAGACCCGTTCCCACCCGGGCCGGGAGGCCGCCGGCCTCGCGCTGATCGAGGAGGTCACTCGAAGCGTGCGCACGCCAACCCTCGCTATCGGCGGTGTCACGGCGGAGCGGGTGGATGAGGTGGTGCGGGCGGGGGCGTCCGGGATCGCGGTCATCTCCGCCATCCTCGCCCAGCGGGACAGGCAGGCCGCCGCCGAACGGTTGCGCCGGGCTCTGGACGCCGCCTGGGTCGGCGTGGGAGCGGCGCGGTCATGACTCAGCCCTGCGTATTCTGCGCCATCGTGAAGGGGGAGGCCCCCGCCAGCGTCGTGTACCGGGACGATATGGTGCTCGCTTTTATGGACATCAGGCCCGCGAACCCGGGCCACGTCCTGGTGGTCCCCCTCGAACACGCCGACGGCGTCCTCGATATCAGCGACGAAGCGGTCCTGGCTCGCATGTTCTCGGTGGGGAGACAGGTCGCGGCGGCCTTAACGGACTCTGGAGTGCGGCTGGAGGGCTTCAACCTGTTCCTAGCGAACGGAACGGTAGCGGGTCAAACGGTGTTCCATGTTCACCTGCACGTGCTCCCGCGCTTTAGCGGTGACGGTCTTGGATTCACTCGTAACGCGAATGCGCGGATGCCGCCGCAGTCTGACCTGGACGAGACCGCTGAGCGGATCAGGCACGCCGGAGGCTGGGAATGATCAGCGTGACCGTCAACGGCAAGCCGCGCCAGCTTGAGGGGCCGCTCAACGTCACGGCGTTCCTGGAGACGCTCGACATAAACGCACGCCAGGTAGCGGTCGCCATCGGCGGTGAGGTGGTGCCGCGCCGCGAGTGGCCGCGCGTAACGATCGACGAAGGCGACACGGTGGAGGTCGTGCGAGCAGTGGGCGGTGGCGCTGACACAATCACCAAGAAGGAGCCGTTAGCCATGGATGCCTTAATCCTCCTGCTCGTCTTCGTTGCCGGACTGGCCGCCGCCACGCAGATCCTGGTGAACGGCGCCATGGGCGAGGAGCGGGGCGTGCCGGAGGCGCTGATGGTATCCGTAACCGTCACCTATGGCTCGGTTGCTGTCTTCATGCTCGGCCGCTTTGCACTCGTTGGTGAGCTGAACCTGAATACGCCGGGCAAGCCGCTGCTCTACCTGCTGCCGCTGGCCATCATCGCTGTGCTGGCGTTCCTGGGCATCATGCGCGGTCTGGAGTGGTACTACTTTCTGGGCGGGCTGGCCGGGGCGCTTATAGTGTGGACGGTGGCGTTCGCCGGGCCCCGCCTCGGCATCGCCACCACCAGCGCCGCCCTCATCGCCGGCCAGATGATCGGCGCTATCCTGTTCGATCACCTGGCGCTTATAGGCCAGGCCAAGGATCCTATCGACGCGGTCAAGATCACCGGCGCCGCCCTCATCGTCGGCGGCGTCTTCCTCGTGCGAGGGTTGTAGTGTCGGACGTCGCCATCGTTGGCGGCGGCGTCATCGGCTGTGCCGCCGCCTACTACCTGACGAAAGCGGGCGCCAGCGTCACGTTGCTGGAGCGGGGCGGGCTGGCGGGGGAGGCCACCGGCGCCGCCGCCGGCATCCTCGCCCCTCTGGCCGAGTCTCACGGCCCGGGCCCCTTCCTCGACCTCGCCCTCGCCGGCCTGCGAACCTTCCCTGCGCTGACCGAAACGCTCCGCGGCGAGACGGGACTCGACTCGGAGTACCTGTCGACGCCCATCCTTCGCGTCGCCTTCAATGAGGACGAGGAGCGAGAGATGGGCGAGCGGCTCGTCTGGCAGAGGCGCACCGGTCTCGCCCTGGAACGGCTCTCCGCGGAGGAGGCGCGAGCCCTGGAGCCACGCCTCTCCTCGCGATTAGTTGGGGCCGTCCTCTCCAGCAACGAGCGACAGGTGAACCCCGGCCGGCTCACCCAGGCGCTGGCCGAGGCGGCCCGCCGTGGCGGCGCGACCCTGCTGCCGGCGACGGCCGTCACCGGCTTCAGACGCCGCGCCGGACGTGTGACCGGCGTGTCCACCTCAGGCGGAGAAGGCGTTGTTCAGGCGGACTCCTTCCTGCTGGCGGCGGGCCCCTGGACGCCCTCCCTCTCCCGCCGCCTGGGCGTCGACCTGCCCATCGTGCCTATGCGCGGCCAGATGCTGGCGTACTCCCTGGGCTCGGCGAACCTGAGGCACATCGTCTGGAGCGAGGGCGGGTACATGGCGCCGAAGGCGGGCGGCCACCTGTTCGCCGGGGCTACCGTGGAGGATGTGGGCTTCCGCCCGCGCACGACACGTGCGGGCCTAGCGCGGCTGCGAGCTGCGGCCAGCGCTCTTATCCCCTCCCTGCGCTACGCGGAGGTCGTCTCCGCCTGGGCCGCTCTCCGCCCCGGCACGTCCGACGGCCGTCCGATTATCGGCCCGCTCCCCGGCTGGCCCAACGTCTACGTGGCGGGCGGCCACTTCCGCAACGGCATCCTCCTGGGCCCCATCACCGGAAAGCTCATCGCCCAGCTCGTCACGGAGGGGAAGACGGAGACGTCGCTGGCGCCGTTCAGCATCGAGAGGTTTGGCTAGCCGAACCGAGGGCCGGCGGCTCCGCGTTGTAATACCAGAGGTTTTATGCGGGTCTATCTCTTCGCGGCAGCGGTTCTCTTGCTTTTGACCCTGTCCTGCGGGGGAGGCCAGAAGGCGCCGCCGCCGGTCTCCACGGATAACCTCATTATCGCCCTTGACGATGAGCACGAAGGCGCCGCCAGCGCTCTGCTCACGCTTATCGACCTGTCCACCGGAGAGACCGTGGGCGAACTGACCAGCGGCTACCAGACCTGGGCCCTGTTTCGCCCCTTGGCGGGCGAGCTGTTGGTATCCGACCTGGAGGGCGAGGACTTCCAGGCACGTCTCAACGTCTACGACATCGCGGACCTTGGCTCGCC
>JADFKX010000053.1 GCA_022564695.1 Chloroflexota bacterium
CGCGAGATTGACTCCATGCCCGGCCAGTACCAGCTCTCGCTCGACAATCTGGACGCCGAGGCCGAGGAGCTACGCTCCCTGGGCATCCCCGCCGTCCTCCTGTTCGGCCTGCCCGCGTCCAAGGACGACGCTGGCTCCGAGGCCTACGACGACGACGGCATCGTCCAGCGGGCGATCCGAACCCTCAAGCAGGCCGCGCCCGACCTCGCCGTCATCACCGACGTCTGCCTCTGCGAGTACACCTCGCACGGCCACTGCGGCGTCGTCGTGGATGGGGAGGTCGATAACGATCAGACCCTCCCCCTGCTCGCCCGCACCGCCGTCTCCCACGCCCAGGCCGGCGCTGACGTCGTCGCCCCATCCGACATGATGGACGGCCGCGTCGCCGCCATCCGGCAGGCGTTGGACGAGGCCGGGCTCGCCGCCACGCCCGTCATGTCCTACGCCGCCAAGCAGGCATCCGCCTTCTACGGCCCCTTCCGCGTCGCCGCCGGGTCCGCCCCCCAGTTCGGCGACCGTCGCGGCTACCAGATGGATCCCGCCAACGCCCGCGAGGCGATGCGCGAGATCGAGGCCGACATCGAGGAGGGCGCCGACATCGTCATCGTCAAGCCCGCGCTCCCCAACCTCGACCTCATCGCCCGCGCCCGCGAGCGGTTCGACCTGCCGCTGGCCGCCTACAACGTTAGCGGCGAGTACGCGATGGTGAAGGCCGCCGCCGCCGCGGGCTACCTCGACGAGCGGCTGGCGACGCTGGAGATCCTCACCGCCATCAGGCGAGCTGGCGCGGATATCATCATCACCTACCACGCCAAGGAGGCCGCCCGCTGGCTGGTGTGAGGAAGCCGCGTCCACCCGCGGCAAAATTCTCCGTGGCAAACATCAAGGCCATCGCCTTCGATGGCTACGGCACGCTGTTCGACTTCATGGAGCCGGACTTCATCGTCACCTTCGCCGAGATCTGCGCCCTCCAGGGGCTGGAGGCCGACGCCGCCGACATGTGGCGTCGCTTCATCCGCGCCTCCCTCCACTTCCGCTCCGAGAACCACCGCGAGCCCGTCTACCGCCGCTACGACGAAGCCTGGGCCCTCCAGTTCGAGAACGTCTTCAAGCAGCTCAAGCTAACCGGCGATAGCTGGGCCGCCGCCGAGTACTTCCGCGAAAAGCTCGCCACAGCAACCACGTTCCCTGAGGTCTACCCGGTGCTGGAGGCGCTCCGCCCCCGCTATCGTCTCGCCGTCCTCTCCAACTCCGACGACGATTTCCTGACCGCCGCCCTCCGGCGCAACAACCTCAGCTTCGATGTCGTCGTCACCTCGGAGCAGGCGGGCGCCATCAAGCCGGACCCCGCCATCTTCCACCACCTCGCGCGCCGTCTGGAGCTGGAGCCCGCGCAGATCCTCTACGCCGGCGACAACCCTATCCCGGACGTCCTCGGTCCGCGTCAGGCTGGCTTTAAGGTCGCCTGGGTGAACCGAGTTGGGGCCAGGCGTCCTCGCAAGGTGCCGCCGCCGGATATCCGCGTCCGCAACCTCATGGAGCTGCTTCCAGTGCTTCTCCCAGACGCTTCCCCTGCGAACGCTTCGGCTGCCGGGGGCGACGCGCGCCACCGCCGCTCCCGCCAATTGCACGACCTTGCCCGGCGTCATATGCCCGGCGGCGTCTCCAGCCCCGTCCGCGCCTTCAAGGCCGTCGGCGGCCGGCCGCCCATCATCGCCTACGGGCAAGGCCCCCGCGTGTTCGATGTCGACGGCAACGCCTACATCGACTACGTCGCCGCCTTCGGGCCCCTCATCCTCGGCCACGCTCATCCCGCCGTCACCGACGTGCTCACGCGCGCCATCGAACGCGGCACCGCCTACGGCGCCACCACGGAGATGGAGGTCGAGCTCGCCCGCACCATCTGCGACGCCATCCCCTCCGTGCAGATGCTCCGCTTCGTCAGCTCCGGCACAGAGGCCACGATGTCCGCCCTCCGCCTCGCCCGCGCCTTCACCGGCCGCGATAAGATCGTCAAGTTTGAGGGCTGCTACCACGGTCACGCCGACGGCCTGCTGGCCAAGGCCGGCTCCGGCCAGGCCACCCTGGGTCTGCCCGATAGCCCCGGCGTCCCCGAATCGTACGCCGTCCAGACGCTCGTCGTCCCGTTCAACGATGGGGAGGCCGTCCGCCACCTTTTCGATGAGCATCCGGAGGAGATCGCCGCCGTCATCGTGGAGCCCATCGCCGGCAACATGGGTGTCGTGCCGCCCGAGCCCGGCTTCCTCCAGCGGCTGCGTGAGCTCACCCATGAGCACGGCTCGCTCCTTCTCTTCGACGAAGTGATCACCGGTTTCCGCCTCCATTACGGCGGCGTCCAGACGATGTTCGGCATTGAGCCGGACTTGACCTGCCTGGGGAAGATCATCGGCGGCGGTCTGCCCATCGGCGCCTACGGCGGCCGGCGCGAGATAATGGAGATGGTGGCGCCCCAGGGCCCCGTCTACCAGGCCGGCACCCTGGCCGGCAACCCCCTCGCCATGGCTGCCGGCATCGCCACCCTGGGCGCCCTGGCCGATGAGACCGCCTACCCACGCCTGGAGATCAGCGCAATCGTCCTGGAGGACGGCCTCCGTCGCGCCGCCGAGGAGACCGAGACCCCCGTACGCATCAACCGCGTCGGCTCCCTGCTCACCATCTTCTTCACCGACACCCCCGTCACCGACTTCGCCTCCGCCAAGCGCTCCGACACCGGCCGCTACGCCGCCTTCTTCCGCCAGATGTTCTCTCGAGGCGTCTTCCTGCCACCCTCACAGTTCGAGGCGATGTTCGTCTCCCTGGCCCACGGCGATGACGAGATAGCGCAAACTATAGAGGCCGCGCGAGAGTCGCTGGCGGCCATCCGCTAGCCTGCCGCTCGCATGTTGTCAACCCCAAGGGCAGGCTGTATACTACGGTGCGACCTCGCGCCCCAATTCTGTATAAGCGATTAAGTAGGTGACGCTATGAAGATATCTTGCCTCCAGGAGAATCTCGCCAAGGGACTGTCCATCGTGGGCAGGGCGGTGGGCACCCGCAGCACCCTTCCCCAGGCCTCCCACATCCTTCTCGCCAGCGACGAAGGTCGCCTCAAGCTGGTCGCCACCAACCTGGAGATCGCCATCACCTGCTGGATCGGCGCCCAGGTTGAGGAGGAGGGCGAGATCACCGTCCCCGCTCGTCTGATCACCGATTTCGTCACCTCCCTCCCAAACGAGCGTATCGACCTGTCGCTAACGTCGCGCGGGCGTCAGCTCAGCCTCAGCTGCGCCCGCAACGAGGCCTCCGTCGCCGGCATGGACGCCGCGGACTTCCCGCCGGTGCCCTCCGTGGACGACGGCTTTCGCCTCAAGCTTGACC
The DNA here is from genome assembly GCA_022564695.1 of Chloroflexota bacterium. Classification (GTDB taxonomy): domain Bacteria; phylum Chloroflexota; class Dehalococcoidia; order SM23-28-2; family RBG-16-64-32; genus JADFNQ01. The sequence goes on from JADFKX010000053.1 coordinate 3,379, forward strand.
CCAAGGCGCTGCGCACCGCCGTCGAGCACGTCGAGTTCGCCGCCGCCATCGATGACACCCGCCCCGTGCTCACCGGCATCCATACCCTGCTTGAAGACTCGCAACTAACCCTGGCCGCCGCCGATGGCTTCCGTCTCGCCGTCTATAAGCTGGCCCTGGACCAGGACGTGCCGGAGAAGGTAGAGGTGATCATACCCGCCCGCGCCATGCGTGAGCTGATGCGGCTGCTGGCGGATGAAGAGGAACCGCTGGAGCTGGCCGTCAACAGCGCTCGTTCCCAGGTCCTGCTGCGGCTCAAGTCGGTGGAGATGGTGGCCACCCTCATCCAGGGCACCTTCCCCAACTACTCGCAGCTCATCCCCTCCGCCTACACTACCCGCGCCCTAATCGACATGCGACAGTTCCTCCAGGAGACGCGCATCGCCGCCATCTTCGCCCGCGACGGCTCCGGCATCGTCCGCATTCAGCTCCAGCCGGGCGAGGACGTGGCGCCGGGAAAGATGATCGTCTCCGCCCGCGCCGAGGAGATCGGCGAGCACCGCGGGGAGATGGACGTCAAGATCGAGGGGGAGGAGTCCAAGATCGCCTTCAACAGCAAGTACCTGCAGGACGTCCTACAGGTGCTGGACTGCTCCCAGGTGGCGCTGGAGACCAGCACCTCCTCCAGCCCCGGCGTCATCCGCCCCGTCGGCGACGAGAGCTACCTCCACGTGGTCATGCCCATGTTCGTCCAGTGGTAGCTCTCGGTAGTGCTCTAGGGAGATTTCGTATCTATAACGACGGTCGTAAGCCATCAACTTGCATGATGACCGCCTCGAGCCCCGTCGCCTTGTCTAGCTTCGAACTCTCCTCGACGAAGCCGCAGCTTTCGTAGAAGGCCATCGCGCGGGCGTTGGTGCGGAACACCTCGACGCGCACGATCTCGTGAAGCGTGCGGGCGTGCTCGACGAGGACGCGGCCGTATCCCTTGCCCTGGTGGTCGGGATGCGTGAAGAGTCCGCCGATCGTATGCTCGAGGATCGACATGAAGGCCACGAGTTCGCCGTCTTGCTCCACGATCCACGTGTCGGCGATCGGGATTAACTGCTCGCGCACAAGGGGCTCCTGGGAGCGCCAGTACTTTTCGGAGAGGAAGTCTTGTCCGGGGATGGTGGAGGCTAACCAGACGCGAACTAGATCGTCCTCGTCGGCGGGTTCGAACTGGCGGAGCACGTTGCAAATGTATCGCCTTGCGACCATGTCCGGCAAGGGCGTTATCCGCCCCGCCGGCGACAAGAATTACCGCCACGTCGTCATGCCCATGTTCGTCCAGTGGTGAGGCGCCGCTAACGGCAGAACTTCGCCCGAAAACGTTCGGCCCGGGGCGCATCTGCTAGAATGCGAGCGTGCCATTCTCGGTTGAGCGAGCGGCAGATGTCCGCATCCGTGAGCCGGGACTACGATGGGCGAACCATGACTGTTGATTTCGGTGTGGCGCGGGCCGTCAGTGCCCAGTCGTTTGGCGAGCCGGGCCAGCGCACCTTCCGCCTTCGCATACTCGGGTCCGCGTCGCAGTCGGCGTCGCTATGGCTGGAGAAGGAGCACCTGCGCGCACTCAGCCTGGCGTTCAGGCAGGTGATGTCGCAAGTCGGATACGCCAAAGGGCCGCGAACGGCGGAGGTCCGCGAATTCCCGGAAACGGACCAGCATGACTTTCACGTTGGCAGCATCGGCATCGGATTCGACGCGTCCAGCGGGAACGTCGTGCTCCAGATCGGCGAGTTAGAGAAGGGCGATGACCCGGTCCTGCGCGTACAGCTAGCGCTGGATCTTTCCGCGTCCCTCATGGAGCAGCTGGACGTAATCATCTCTGGGGGGCGGCCCATCTGTCCGCTCTGCGGCCTTCCCATAGATCGGACCGGCCACGTGTGCATCCGTTCCAACGGTCACTCAAGCGGCACCGTCCCGGGCTCAGATGCCGCCACAGAGGGCTCGTGATCGCCCTGGCTGATCTACCTGCGAATTAATACAGGCTATCCCGGCTACCGCGCACCGCGTAGCGCCGGAGCGCGGCCGTCCTTCAGGGCTTCTAGATCAACCGGCCGGAACAGGGACGAGAACCTGACCCCGTTCTTCACGAACGGCGTTGCCTCTTCGTCATCTGGCCCCTCTGCGGCCTCATGGGGCTCTACCGTCTCCCGAGCCGTGGGCGTCGAACAGTCGTCCACCAGCGCCACTATCAATCGAGAGCTGATGCGCATCTCAGCTTCGTCGCCGCTGTACAGCTTGATCTGCTCCTGCTGAAGCCCGGCCTCCAACAACGTCTCCACTAGATGCGCTGCCGTGCGGGGGTTCTCCGTCACGGTAATCTCACCCCGCTTGGCGTTATCCCTGTCGGACACCATAACAATGACTTTCGTAGACATTAGCCTCGCCTCCTATTTCCGTTCTTCTGTATGACATAAGTGTGCCAGGCCGTTCTCGCCATGCTCTCGCCAGGCTTGACCTCTTGTACAGATGCAAAGGTGGAAACTCGCCACACTGATGTGAGTCCGCGCGCCATATTGTGTAACAACAGGGGGGGTTCAACAATCTTTACTGTTGACGAAGGCATTAATGTAGCTTGCCTTTGGGAGCAGCGATGAAAGTACTGATTATAGACGACGAACCGGACGTTATTGAGGTTGTGGACCTCTGCTTCAGCCTGCGCTGGCCGGAGGCTGACATCGCTTCGGCCACCACCGGTGATGAGGGGTTGCGCCTGATCGAGGAAGAGAAGCCGGACATAATCCTCCTTGACATCATGCTCCCTGATACCGACGGCTTTCAGCTCTGCCAGGAGATCCGGCGCTTCTCTGACGTGCCCATCGTCATGCTCACCGCCCGTGGCGGCGAGATAGACAAGGTGCGCGGCCTGGAGATGGGCGCAGACGATTACATAACCAAGCCCTTCAGCCACATCGAGCTGCTCGCCCGCGTTCGCGCTGTCCTCCGCCGCTATGAGAGTCAGCTCCCCGCTGTTGGTGAGGTGTTCGAGTCAGGCGACCTGCGTATCGACTTCGCCAGCCGTTTGGTGACCATTCGCGGCCAGGCTGTGCGGCTAACGCCCACAGAGTACTCCCTTCTCTACCACCTGACCCGCAACGCCGGTCGGGTGCTTCCCCACCACACACTCCTGGCTAAAGTCTGGGGGCGTGAGTACGCTGACGAGATCGATTACTTGAAGGTCTACGTCCGGCGCCTCCGTCAGAAGCTGGAGGGGGACCCCGAGACCACGGGTCGCATCGTCAGCGAGCGCGGCGTCGGCTATAAGTTCGACGCCGTCGCCTAGCCTCTTCCCCGCGCCAACCTGCCTGCGCCCGTTAACGGCCAGATAGGCTGCCCACATTTTCGGGATCCAGGATGTGGAGAAGCTACTTGGCGTCCATTTACCAAACCTTAACCATCGCCCTGTAGCAATTCACCGTTCTGTTAACGGTGTCCCTTCATAGTTGTGGTAGGGAGAAAAAGGACCAGACCCCTTTGGGGACCACAGGAAGGGAAGCGCCGGACAAAATGGACGAGCCCAAAAGGTGCGCCTCGTGCGATATCCAGCTTGAGAAGCTATCTCTCATCGTAGAGGGCTTCATCTATTGCTGCCGGGGTTGTGCCCAAGGCGGTCCCTGCGTGTGCAGCTACGTGGGTGAGTCAGCGAGGTATCCGCGTAACGGCCACAGCGCTGAGACAGCTCTGGACCTCTACGGAGACGCTACGTAGGCGTGCAATCTGCCGGGGAGGAACAGATAGTGACGGGCCCAAACAGGGAGGGTAATCCGGAACGCATCCTGCCCCGCATCACCGCTTATTCCGGCTGTAACAACGAACGACAGGCCTTGTTGTACATAATGAATAGTACATTAGGGAGAGTGGAATATGACCGTCCTTAGAGAGGGTTCTGGGGCGCGCTGGCTCATTATCGCTGCCAGCGCCATCACCATTTCTGCGTTAGCTGTAGCTGCCTGGTTCGCTATGGATATTGGCGGCAGCGCGGCCGTGCACGACGACGACATCTTCGAGCTCGAAGGGGACATCGTTGAAAACGGCAACGCCGCGGATGGGCCGGACTGGGGCGCCATCTTCAACGCCGATGGAAGCGTGGCCAGCCTGTTCGGTGGTGTGGACGCGGCCTTCCTCATGGACGACCTCTCCCAGGCCAGCCAGAAAGACGACACGATCTTCGCCGGGTCCAACAAGAACAACGACCTGATCGCGACCTGGAACTGGGATACCGGCAATAACCCCCCTAAGGACGACTTCTCTAACGCCTACGTCTGGGCCGCCAGGAACCGCGCAGGCGATCTCATCATATACACCGGCCTGGAGCGCCTGGCTACAGAGGGCGAAAGCCACGTAGACGTGCAGTTCTACCGTGAGGCCATCGCGCTGGACAAGTCACCGCCCTGCGGCGACGACCTGACCTCTGACCCGGACGATGGCTCGCCCTGCGAGTTTGTCGGCGAGAAGAGCCAGGGTGACCTGATGGTCTCCATGGACTTCGAAAAGGGCGGCAACCTGGGCTTGCTCCGCATCTACGAATGGGACGCGACGATCCAGGAGTACGCTCTAGTATTCGACATCCCGGGTGAGGGCTGCAACCCAGCCAACTCGTTCCCGGCGGACACAGTTTGCGCCTTCAATAGCAATGGCAGCGGCCCCATCCAGGGTGGCCCCTGGCCCAGCTACGACCGCCACGGCAACGTAATCACGGAGCTGGAGCCTAACCAGTTCACTGAGGTCGGCGTCAACGTCAGCGAGCTCCTCGGGTTCGTTTGCATCAACTCGGTGATCGCCAAGACTCGGACATCCCAGGAGATCACTGCCGAGCTGAAGGACTTCTCGCCGCCGCAGGCCTTCGATGTGTGTGACCTCGATGTCGAGAAGACCGGAGACCTCATCTCCAAAGTCGGCGACCCCGCTGATTACACCATCACCATCACCAACAGCGGCGCGGTGACCCTCTTCAAGCAGGACATCATCGATAGCTTGCTGGGCGACATCACTATCGGTGGCGTTGACCAGTCTAACCCCTTCGTAACCTCTAACACCTGCGGAGCGGAACTGGCCCCTGGCGCCTCCTGCACCATCAACCTCACCTACACTGTCCAGCCGGGTGACCCGGACCCGCTCCTGAACACGGTTGATGTTGTCTATGACAGCGAGGCAGGCCTCCAGGGTGGCGAGGCCACGAGCAGCTCCTCGCATGAAGTGAACCTGTTCCAGCCCGATTTCACCATCACCAAGGCCGGCGATGGCGTATCCAAGATCGGGGACCAGGTGACCTACACTTTCACGATTGCTAACACCTCGTCCTTCGATAGCCCTGATCTGGACTTGGTGAGCATCAGCGATGACAAGCTGGGCGACCTGTCGGCTCAGGCTACGGCTGCGGGCTGCGACGTCCTGACCCCGGAGACAAGCGATGGCGCCGGCGATGGTGAGATATGCAACTTCCAGGTGCAGCACACGATCCCTGGCGGCGCCTCTGACCCGTACACAAATATCGTCACGGCCACTTACAGCCCGGATGGCTTCCCCAACCAACTCACTCGCAACGATACCCATGAAGTGAACCTGTTCGGGCCGGACTTCACGATCACTAAGACAGGCGACGAGCTTTCGAAGATCGGTGACCAGGTGACCTACACGTTCACGATCACCAACACCTCAACCTCAGACAGCCCGGACCTGAACCTGTTGAGCATCAGCGACGACAAGTTGGGAGACCTGTCTGCGGCCGCTACGTCCGCGGGCTGCGATGTCCTGACGACCGATCCGCTGGAGACCTGCGTTTTCCAGGTGCAGCACACGGTCCCGGGTAGCGCCTCTGACCCGTACGTCAACGAGGTTACCGTCACCTACCAGGTGGACGGCTTCCCCAACCAGATCACACACTCCACTACCCATAGCCTTAACCTGTTCCAGCCCTCGATCACGCTGGAGAAGACGGGCGACTCGCTCTCCAAGACCGGGGACCTGGTCAACTACACGATCACCCTCAGCAATACCAGCTCAACTGACAGCCCGAATCTGGAGTGCACGATCACGGACGCTTTGCTGGGAATCAACGTGAGCGTGACGTTGGCTTCGGGCGGGCAGCACGTGATCAACGCCAGCCGGGTGGTGCAGAGTGGAGACCTCGACCCGCTGGTGAACACGGCGGATGTGACCTGCAGCCCGATAGGCTTCCCCAACGTACTGACGGCCACGGCCTCCCACAGCGTGAACCTGTTCCAGCCCGGCGTGGATGTGACGAAGACCGGCGACACCCTGTCGAAGATCGGTGACCGGGTTACGTACGACTTCACGATCACGAACATGGGATCACACGACAGCCCCAACCTGTTGTTGGACAGCGTGAACGACACGGTGCTGGGTAACCGGATGACAGCAGCTAACGCTGCCGGTTGCGGCACCCTGGCGCCGGAGACGAGTGATGGCGCTGGCGACGGCGAGTCTTGCAGCTTCAGCGTAGACTACACGATTCAGGCGCAGGACCCTGACCCGCTGGTGAACGTGGTGACGGTGCACTACCACCCGGACGGTTTCCCGAACGACATCAGTGACAGCGATGACCACAGCGTAAACCTGTTCCAGCCCGGCGTAGATGTTACGAAGACAGGCGACACCCTGTCGAAGGTCGGGGACCAGGTCACCTATGACTTCACGATCACGAACACGGGGTCACACGACAGCCCCGACCTTCTGCTGGACAGCGTGAGCGACACGGTGCTGGGTTTCCTGACGGCGGCGGCTACCGCTGCTGGTTGCGGTACCCTGGCGCCGGAGACGAGCGATGGCGCTGGCGATGGGCAGTCGTGCAGCTTCAGCGTGGACTACACGATTCAAGTGCAGAACCCTGACCCGCTGGTAAACGTGGTGACGGTGAACTACCACCCTGAGGGCTTCCCGAACGACATCAGTGACAGTGACAGCCACAGCGTGAACCTGTTCCAGCCCTCAGTCATGGTCATCAAGACAGGCGACACCCTGTCGAAGGTCGGTGACCAGGTCACATACGACTTCACGATCCTCAACAACGGCTCGTTCGACAGCCCTGACCTGTTGCTGGACAGTGTGAGCGACACGGTGCTGGGTAACCTGACGGCGGCCGCTATCGCTGCCGGCTGCGGCACCCTGGCGCCGGAGACGAGTGATGGCGCTGGCGACGGTGAGTCGTGCAGCTTCAGCGTAGACTACACAATTCAGGGGCAGGACCCTGATCCGCTGGTGAACGTGGTGACGGTGCACTACCACCCTGAGGGCTTCCCCAACGACATCAGTGACAGCGACGACCACAGCCTGAACCTGTTCCAGCCCGGCGTGGAGGTGACAAAGACCGGCGACGAGCTGTCGAAGGTCGGTGACCAGGTCACCTACGACTTCACGATCACGAACACCGGATCACACGACAGCCCCGACCTTGTGCTGGACAGCGTGAGCGACACGGTGCTGGGTAACCTGACGGCGGCGGCTACCGGCGCCGGTTGCGGCGCCCTGGCGCCGGAGACGAGCGATAGCGCCGGCGACGGTGAGTCGTGCAGCTTCAGCGTAGACTACACGATTCAGGGGCAGGACCCTGACCCGCTGGTGAACGTGGTGACCGTGAACTACCACCCTGACGGCTTCCCGAACGACATCAGTGACAGCGACGACCACAGCCTGAACCTGTTCCAGCCGGACTTCACGATCACTAAAACAGGTGACGAGCTGTCGAAGATCGGCGATGTGGTGACCTACACGTTCACCATCGCCAACATCTCATCCTCAGACAGCCCGGACCTGAACCTGGTGAGCATCAGCGACGACAAGCTGGGTAACCTGATGACGGCCGCTACCGCTGCCGGTTGCGGCACCCTGGCGCCGGAGACGAGTGATGGCTCTGGCGAC
>JADFKX010000223.1 GCA_022564695.1 Chloroflexota bacterium
TGCCGGACATCGAGCGCGTCATTGAGGACGTCGGTTACGAGGTGCCGTGGTCTCGCCTTCAGCTTCTCGTGCCGGGGATGACCGACGGCGAAGGCGAGGAGAACGTCACGGCCGCCCTGACGGCGCTGCCAGGCGTTGTCGCCGTGCAGGCCACATCAGCGACGGACACCGTAAGCGTGGAGTTTTCCGACGCTCTGGTGTCCGGAGCGTCGATAAAGAAGACGGTTCGCGGGTTGGGCTACGAGGTGACGGAGAAGGGCGAGGGGGAGGACGCCCTGGACCGCGAGCGCAAGCTGCGCCAGAGCGAGTTACGGCGGCAGATCCGGAACATGGCGTTCGCCTGGCCCCTGGGCGCCCTGGTGATGCTGGGCACGTTCAGCGAGTTCTGGGTGTTCAAGGGCGTAGTGCCGGCCTTCATGGGCGAGAAGCTGTTCCTGTTCGCCCTCACCACACCCATAGTCGTGGGCCCGGGGCGTCAGTTCTTCGTCAACTCCTGGAACGGCCTCCGCCGCGGCGTCACCGATATGAATCTCCTCTACGCCACCGGCATCGGCGCCGCCTATCTGATCGCTGTCATCAACACGTTCTGGCCCGGAGCGGGCTTCGGCGGCGAGAAGGCCACCTTCTACGAGGCGGCGGCGCTCCTCACCGCATTCATCGTCCTGGGCCGCTACCTGGAGGCCGTCACCCGCGGCCGCACCTCGGAGGCGATCCGGAAGCTGATGAAGCTACAGCCGAAGCGGGCACGCGTGATCCGCGACGATAAGGAGATCGAGATCCCGGCCGATGAGGTGGAGGCCGGCGATGTCTGCCTGGTCCGCCCCGGCGAGAGTATCCCCGTGGACGGCGTCGTCGTCGATGGTTACTCCGCCGTGGACGAGGCGATGGTGACCGGCGAGAGCCTGCCGGTGGAGAAGCGCGCCGGCGACGAGGTGATAGGCGGCACGATGAATAAGACCGGCGCCTTTCGCTTCCGCGCCACGCGCATAGGGGCGGAGACATCGCTCTCCCAGATCATAAAGCTGGTGGAGGAGGCGCAGTTGACGAAGGCGCCCATCCAGGCGCTGGCCGATAAGGTGGCGGGCCACTTTATTCTGGCCGTGCACGCCCTGGCGCTGGCCGTCTTCCTGTTCTGGTTCTTCGTCGGCTTCGAGCTCTGGTTCTCGCCGGACACCCGGCTGGTGCTCACGCCGTACAAGCTGGAGGACCTGGAGGTGTTTGGGCTGGCGCTCCTAATCTCCGTGACGGTCCTCGTCATCTCCTGCCCTTGTGCCGTGGGGCTGGCGACGCCCAGCGCCATGATGGCCGGCACCGGCAAGGGCGCCGAGTTTGGCATCCTGTTTAAGGGCGCCGACGCTATGGAGGCCACCGCCAAGGTGAAGGTGGTAGTGTTGGACAAGACAGGCACCCTGACCAAGGGCGAGCCTTCGGTGACCGATGTCGTGGCCGTGAATGGGCCCTCCGACGAAGTGCTGCGTCTGGCGGCGGCGGCGGAGGTGAACTCCGAGCATCCCCTGGGTGAGGCGATTGTGCGCGGCGCTGCCGAGCGAAACATCGATGTCCGGGCCGCGGAAAGCTTCGAGGCCGTGCCCGGTCAGGGTGTGGAGGCCCAGCTTGACGGCAAGACGGTTCTCTTGGGCAACCGCAAGCTGATGGCGGAGCGAGATGTCAGCCTGGACGGGCTGCTCCCGGAAGCGGAGCGTCTGGAGACCGAAGGCAAGACGGTGATGTTCGTGGCCGCGGACGGGCGCACGATGGGGTTGGTGGCCGTCGCCGACACGCTGAAGGAGACCTCGGTCCGCGCCGTGCGAGAGCTCAAGCGGCTGGGCATGGAGGTGGCGATGATCACCGGCGATAACCGTCGCACCGCCGAGGCGGTGGGCCGTCAATTGGGTATCGACCGGGTGCTGGCGGAGGTGCAGCCCCAGGACAAGGCGGTGGAGGTGCGCAAGCTGCAGGGGGAGGGAAAGACGGTGGCGATGGTGGGCGACGGCATCAACGACGCCCCGGCCTTGGCCCAGGCCGACGCCGGCATGGCGATCGGTTCCGGCACCGATGTCGCGAAGGAGACCGGCAACGTCATCCTCATCCGCGATGACATCCTGGATGTGGTCGCGGCGGTGCAAGTTGCCCGCGCAACGATGCGACTGGTGAGGCAGAACCTGGGCTGGGCGTTCGGCTACAACGCGGCGGCCATACCGCTGGGCGCCGGCATCCTCTACCCGTTCGTGGCGCAGGTGGTGAGCCCGGAGCTGGCGGCGCTGCTCATGGCCACCAGCTCTCTCTCCGTCACGATGAACACGCTGAGGATGAGGGGCTACGTACCGCCTATCAAGCGCGGGCCACCCTCGGGGTCACGTGAGCTAGCCAAACGGGAGCCCGAACCAGCACTGGAGGTGGCGCAATGAGGTTCACGCCGGAGGACGCGGGCCGCCTGAGCGCGGCGATCTACACGATGCTGTCCGCTCTGGCGGCAGGCATCTTCTTCGCCGTGACCGCGCTCACCGGCGACTACTCCTGGGTGGCGCGGGTGGGGGGAAGCGTCTGGCTGTTCCTGCTGATTATGATCATCCTCATGCCCACGGTCACGCCCTGGGTGCGGAAGCGGCTGGAGGGCTAGCCTATCTCGTCTTCAGCGAGTCCAGCAGGCGGCGCGACGCCGCGCCGATCTCCTCCACCGCCACGTTGAACGTCTCTTCGTTATCCCGGGACGGCGCCCGGTAGCCGCTCACCTTCCGCACGAACTGTAGCGCCGCCGCGCGGATCTCGTCGTCGGTGGCTTGCTGATCCTATCGCCGGAGCGTCTTGATGCTACGACACATTGGCTAACTCC
>JADFKX010000224.1 GCA_022564695.1 Chloroflexota bacterium
CGCGAAGTTGGTGGTGATCCGCCCCAGGCGCAAGAACGTCAGGGACTTGTCGGATGATCCCTTCACCCGCACCTCGCCGTCGATCATCTCCAAGTCATCCGGCTCGCACTCCAGCCTGCCGGACGCGATCTTTAGCATCTGCTGCTTTACGTCCTCGGCGGCCTTTTTTACGGCCAATCCCACGGTGATGGTCGTCTTGCTGCCGGCGCTCATGCCGGCGAAGGGCGCCGATTTCGTGTCGCCGGTGGTGACGCCTACCATGGTCAGCGGTACGTTCAGTACTTCGGCTGTGATCTGGGCGAAGGAGGTGTTCGTGCCGGTAATATCGGCCGAGCCGACGATGACGTTGAGGGTGCCGTCGCCGTTCAGGCTCACGATAGCGCTCGCGGGCTGGAGGCCGCCCAGCCAGCCCCCCACCGCCAGCCCTATCCCGCGATTAGGGTGCTGTTTCGCCTCAGATCGATCCTTCCAGAGCTGGCTGTTCCCGATGGCGTCCAGGCACTGTTTGAGGCCGATGCGAGTGTAAGGCTGGCCGCTGGGCAGCGGGTCGCCCTCTTGCATCGCGTTCTTGAGCCGTACCTCTAGCGGGTCCAGGCCCAGCTCCTTGGCCATCATGTCCATGTGGCTCTCCAGGGCGAAGGTTGCGTTGTGAGCGCCGGGTGCGCGCAGAGCGCCCACGCTCACCTTATTGGTAAGCACTTCGAATCCCCGGATCTCAAGGTTGGCGCACTTGTAGTAGCCGCCGATGGTGAGGCAGCCGGGCAGCATGGGAGCGCCCGGAAAAGCGCCGGAGTCGTAAATAAGGCGGGCCTTGAGGGCGGTAAGGGTGCCGTCCTTCTTCATGCCGGTCTTCAGATCAATGATGGCTTGAGGCGCGGGGGTGGCCGCCAGCATGTCTTCTTTGCGGCTCATGATGTACTTCACGGGCCGGCGGACGATCATAGCCAGCATTGCCACCATCAGCTCTGTTAGGTAGATCTTGCCGCCGAAGCCGCCACCCACCTCAGTGGCGGTCACGCGGATGCGAGACTCGGGCATTCTCAGCGCCTTTGACACCTCATCGCGAATGAAGAAGGGGGCCTGGGTGCTGGTCCAGATCGCCAACTCTCCGTCGGGGCCGGGGTCGTAGTCGGCGATGGTGGCGTGCGGCTCGATGTATGACTGGTGGACCATCGCCGACCGCCAGGTCTCCTCGATCACCACGTCCGCCTCAGCGAAGCCCTGCTCAATGTCCCCGCGGTTGAACGCCATTTGGGAAGCGATGTTGCCAGGCTTGCCTTCGGCCTCTATCTGCTCCACCTCGGCAGTAATGTGGCCTTTCTCCTCCGTGCGGTCCACCTCACCGATGGGCGAACGGGCCAGGGGTGAGCCATCCCGTATAGCGGCCACGGGGTCCAGCACCGGCGGCAGCTCTTCGTACTCCACCTCGATTAGCTCCAAGGCGGCCTCAGCCGTGTGCGGCTCCTCGGCCAATACGGCTGCCACCGGCTGGCCGTAGAACAGCGTCTCGTCCTCAGCGAATATGGCGTGGCGACGGTCAGACTCACTCTTCCTGAACGACGGCAGCTCCGCGGCCGTGATGACGGCGGTGATGCCGGGGTGGTTGCGGGCCTTGCTGGCGTCGATGGACTTGATGCGAGCGTGGGCATGGAGGCTGCCCAGGACCTTTGCGTGGAGCATCCGCGGCAGCTTCATGTCGTCCGCGTAGACGGTCTTGCCGGTGACCTTGCCCACGCCATCGATGCGGGTAATGGGCTTGCCGACGATCCGCAATTTTTGCTGGGTCGTTGTCTCCTGGGCCATGGAGCCCTCCCCCTAGCCTATCCGCTCTGCGGCGGCGAGAACCGCCTCGTATATCTTGGCGTATCCGGTGCAGCGGCAGAGGTTGCCTGCCAGCCCCAGACGCACGTCGTCTAGAGTGGGCCGCGAGTTGTGATCCAGCAGCGCTTTGGTGGCCATGATCATTCCCGGGGTGCAGTAGCCGCACTGCACGCCACCGGCCTCTATGAACGATTGCTGAACGGGGTGCAGTTCACCGTTGCGAGCCAACCCCTCGATGGTCAGCACCTCGCTGCCGTCGGCCTCCGGCGCCAGCATTAGGCAGGAGGTGATGAGCCTACCGTCCACGATTATGGAGCAGGCGCCGCAATCACCAGTGCCGCAACCCTCTTTACTGCCGGTGAGAGCTAGCTGTTCCCGCAAAGTCTCCAGCAGCGTCCAGTGGGGTTCGACAGCCACCTCCTGGGGCTGGCCGTTGATCTTCATGTGTATCGTCTGCTTGGACATAGTGACTCGTTTCTAGCTCGCTCGTGCTCTCTGCGCCGCCTCCTGCAGGCAGCGTTCGGTCGTCACTTTCACTAGATGCCGGCGGAACTCCGCCGAGCCACGGACGTCACCTATGGGGTTGGCTTCTGATGTCGCCGTCTCCGCTGCCTGTGCGAACAGCGCTTCGCTCGCCGTCTTCCCCTCCAGCGCCGCCTCCGCCTTTCGGGCGCGGATGGGCGTGGGCGCTACGGCGGCCAGCGCGATGCGAGCCCGCTCGATGCGGTCTCCCTGGCCTAGCGTGAGCAGCACAGCAACGCCCACCACCGCGATGTCCATCTGCTTCCGAGGCGTTTGGCGCACGTATACGCCGCCTGTGTTAGCCGGCGGCGCTGGCAGTCTCAGCTCCCGCAGCAGCTCACCTTGCTGGAGTGCTGTCTGGTTGGGCCCCAGCCAGAACTCCTCAATCGGTACGTCTCGGTCTCCCTTGGGGCCGGCGATAATGGCCACCGCCTCGTAGGTGAGGAGCGGCGGCGCTGTGTCCGCCGATGGCGCGGCGTTGC